>JAGWTX010000023.1 GCA_028875955.1 Bacteroidota bacterium
TTCGATGGGGGAATAAAACCGGTCTCCCACCTGTACTTTTACCAGGCTTTCCGTATCATCATCAATCACTTTATAGGTAAAAAAATCCTTGTTGTCCATGATGTCCCGGAAACTTTTCCCCATCAGCCGCTTCGCGCTGAAGATGGTATTCGCTGGATCGGTTTCCAAAAACTGTCTTGCGGATTCTCCCACACTGATCCCTCCCGTTTCATCAAAATGCACGATACTGGGCACCAGGCTGCTGCTGTCGTGCTCTTTGAGCGCGATGGGCTGACCGCTTTCCGGGTGAATAATGGCCACCAGGCTGTTGGTGGTTCCCAGGTCGATACCCACGATCATTTCTGCCTTTTGCAAACTACCCGTGGCAATATTGATTGCTATTTTAGCCATATGAATTACTTGTTAAGAAACACAGTTCCCCCGTATTTGAAAATAATGGCGAAAATAAGGAAAGCAAATGCGGGTTGATTGCGATTTAGGGAATGAATTGTCTTTGGTTTGGAGTTTGGTGTTTGGCGTTTGGGGTCCCGCTATTCGCGGGATCTTCGCTTCGCTGCGATTGTTGGAAGTGAATGGCAATACCAGAACCATAAACCACAAACTACAAACCAACTTACACTTCAACAAGCGTAGTTCTGCTGAAATAGTCGTGGAGGGGTTTGCCGAGAAAGGGGATGAAGAAAAGATCAATGATGATCAGGCGGGTGAGGCTTCGTACCAGTATGGCCGGGAAACCTGGTTTTTTCCCTTCCAGGTTGGTGACTTTGGAAAAAGTAAACCATTTACCGGGTGTACGGCTGAACAGGGTTTCAAAAAAAAGATAATAGATGAAGAGGATCCCGAAAAAGAACCAGCCGAAATTATAGGGTGTATAGTGCCAGTAGAGCACATACCAGTTCCACACTTTGAATGCAAAATAGGCAAGCAGGAATATCACTAAAGTATCTATCAGGAAATTCATTACCCGGGTTCCATCACCTACTGTTTTCATCCTGCAAAAATAGGGAAATGCCCATACCGATTCTGATGAAAAGTTGAGGCATTCCTGGCAGAAATCTGATATCGCATGTCCCATACAAACCCCAACCCTATTTTTCATACTTTTGCGCAAATTGACTTGTAAATGACCCTGATTGAAGAATTACAGTGGAGAGGAATGATCCAGGATATCATGCCTGGCACAGCAGAATTATTAGCCAAAGAAACCGTTTCCGGATATATCGGATTTGACCCCACTTCAGACAGTCTGCATATTGGCAGCCTGGTACCCATCCTGCTTTTGGTGCATCTGCAGAAAGCAGGTCATAAGCCCTTTGCATTGGTGGGCGGTGCTACGGGCATGGTGGGTGATCCCAGCGGTAAAAGTGAAGAGCGGAATTTACTGAGCGAGGAAGTGCTCAAGCATAACCAGGAAGGGGTAAGAAAACAACTTTCGCGTTTTCTGGATTTCACACCCGGCAAACCCAACTCTGCCGAAATGGTGAACAATTACGACTGGTTCAGGGATTTCAGCTTTTTGGATTTTATCCGGGAAGTGGGCAAACACATCACCGTGAATTATATGATGTCGAAGGATAGTGTGAAGAAAAGACTCGAAGGTGAAACAGGCATGAGTTTTACGGAATTCACCTACCAGTTGGTGCAGGGATATGATTTTTACTGGCTCTACCAAAACAGGAATTGCAAACTGCAAATGGGTGGCAGCGACCAATGGGGCAATATCGTTACCGGTACCGAACTCATCCGCAGAAAAGCGGGTGGAGAAGCTTTTGCTTTCACCTGTCCGCTGATAACCAAAGCCGACGGAGGCAAGTTCGGGAAAACCGAAAAAGGAAACATATGGCTGGATCCGCAAAAAACATCCCCCTACCAGTTTTATCAGTTCTGGCTGAACGCCAGCGACGAGGACGCGAAAAAATGGATCAGGATCTTCACCTTATTACCAAAGGATACCATCGATCAATTGTTGGTACAGCATGACGCAGCTCCGCATGAAAGAGCCCTGCAGAAAAAACTGGCGGAAGAAGTCACCTGTTTTGTCCATAGCCGCGAAGATTATGTGTTTGCCGTAAAAGCATCCGAGATCCTCTTCGGCAATGCCACTACCGAGATCCTGCAAAGCCTGAGTGAGGATCAATTATTGCAGGTGATGGAAGGGGTTCCTATGATTGAAATCACCAAAGCATCCATTTCGGAAGGCTATGAAATGGTTAGTTTCCTGGCAGATACCCAGATCTTCCCCAGCAAGGGTGAAGCGAGAAAAATGTGGCAGGCCGGTGGTATCAGCCTCAACAAACAAAAAATACCAGCCGACAAAACACATATCAGTTCCTTAGACCTTCTCAACAATGCCTACCTCCTGATACAAAAAGGGAAGAAGAATTATTTTTTAGTAAAAGTGGTATAACCTGTTTGAGGCATAGCATGGTTGTCAGGGAAATTCGCAAAAAAATCATGTGTCATTTTATCTGATGGATCATATTAAATGACCTTCTTTCCTCTTTGCGATACTCCGGTTTAATGACCAGAATGGTTCTTGTAAAAATCTGATCCCCGGGCTAAAGCCCGGGGATTTCTAATGCGTGAAATACATTTTTTTGGCAGGATCACAAAGGCTGCATTGTCCTTTACAAAAAATCCGTTTATCTAATTATCGTCAACATCACATCCGCATATCTTTTTCCGAATGTTTTGGCAGAGCTTTCATCAAAATGCGTAAAATCACCCCGATCTGTCAGACCGGTGCTTCCTGCAAGACCACAATAGGGAGTGGTCATGGCCACTTTACGGATAATCTCATTGATCCTTCCTTTGGTTTCTTTTTGTTCTTCCTTGAAAATACCCAGTTCCCCTAATACAATGGGTAGTTTTTCATTTCCGATCGCTTGGCGGAAACGGCTGATCAGGGCCCGCAATTTGGCTTCATAGCCGGGTATCAGGGCCGGATTGGCATCACTCTCTCCCTGGTGCCAGATGATCCCTTTGAAAACACCCGATTCCATGGCTTTCCGGATCCGGATCAGGGCATCGTCATAGGGATGGGTGTGCGTCGCTTCGTCATATCCCCCCGGAACCCAGGTATCGATACGGGTACCGCCGACCGCACAGGGAACCAGGCCAATGTTGGCAGGTTTTTGAACCGACATCATTTCTTTGGCAAACGCAAAACCCGGGCCCACACCCACAATTTTGGGTTTATCAAAATGTAGCGGATCACGTGCGGGCACCCAATCCCCTTCCTTATTCAGCATCCAGATGCCCGGAACAGAAACCGTGTCATCACCCCCCAAGGCTCCCCTGCCCGACATATTGGATTGACCGGCCAGAAGATACAAGTCCGTTTTTTGCTTTGTGGAAGCGGAGGGTTGTGCTTTGGTCCGGGGTATAAAAAGACTGAGTAAAAACAAACAAACAATTTTTTTCATAACAAATGTCTATTTATGGTAGCAATGCTGGCAAAAAAGTGCGACACGGAATGAGCAGCAGAAAATTGCACTTTATTCCTTTATGGGTAAGTGATGTTAGGCTTCCGTTCTGAAGAAAGGATACACCCGATTTTCACAGCATCCGTTGTATCCTATTTCACTGATTTGATCGCTTTCCAGAAGGCTTCCGCCACAAACAGGTTCCCGGCCGGGGTCAGGTGAACCCTGTCTACGGTTAAAATGCCCCTGTCCTTATTTTCAGGATTGTGAGCCAGGTCGTACTGGTGAAAAGCCGAACGAAGGTCTACAAACGGGATTTCATGCTGTGCGCTATAATTCCGCAGCCAGTTACTATAGAGATTCAGATCCCCGTCCTGCTGATTGCTATAATCCGTTTTCTCTCCGATTACCGCAGGTGTGCTGATGATCACTTTGATTCCGGCAGCTTCGAGTTTATTGACCACTGCCTGGTAGAAACGACCAAACTTGTCAAAATCGGTACCCGTTCCACTGGAGGTTTTGTGCCATACATCGTTCACACCAACATAGATCAACACGATATCGGGGTGTTTGCTGATCACATCTTCTTCGATACGCAGGTACAGATCATAGATCTTATCTCCGCTGACACCTGCGCCCACCAATTCATAGTCGTCAGCAAGACCTTCCTGCGCAACTATCGAATCCATCAGTTTTATATAACCACCCGGACGAACCGCCGCAGCCGTAATGGAATCCCCGAAAAAAACAACTTTCTTTTTTTTCTTCTGCGAGGTAAATGCCAGTAGCAGCATACTCGCCACAAAAACAGCCAGTAAAATGATCTTGTTGGTCATAGGTTTATTTTTGAAATGATGAAAAGTATCTTGTATTGGTTTTTGGTCTTTGGTCTTTAGTCTTTAGTTTTTGGTCTCCTTCTATTCGCGGGATCTTCGATTTGGTCTTTGGTTTTGGTCTCCCGTCTTTCGCAGGACCCCAAATCGCAGCGTAGCGAAGATCCCGCGAATAGCGGGACTCCAAACCCCTAACTCCAAACTAATAAATGTCTGTCATCACAGGCGTTGTATCAACACCCATCAGTTCCACAAAAGTTCTTTCGCCAACCAGGTAACCATTGCCTCTTGCACAGAAATGCACTTTCAGGTTTTCTATGCTGAGTGGATTGCCTTCGGGAATATCGGCCATATTGCTGTAACGGATCTCATGTCCGTCCACAATAATCACCAGGCCGCTGCCAATGGCTTCCATCCGGTTGCCATAAGTGATCAGCATGCCGGTATCCTCTCCCAAACCAATACCGATACAGGAGGGATTGGCAGAAACAGCCTGTGCCAGCCTCGCGAAGCGGCCTCTTTTTTCAAAATGCGAATCAAAGATCACCTGATCCATAAAACCCAGACCGGTGGTGATTTTCACTTCGCCTTTCAGGTGGGCACGGGTGGCATTGCCTTCATAGATCATGGTACTGCTCATGGCCATCGCACCGGCGGATGTGCCCGCAATGACAAAGTTTTCCTGCTGGTAACGGTTCCGGATGATATCGAGAAAACGGGTACCGCCAAAAATGGCCGTGAGCCGCAATTGATTACCGCCGGAAAACATCACACCCGCACAACGGCTGATGCGTTGCAGGTATTCTTCGTTCTGTGCATCTTCCCGGTTACGAACATGGATCACACCGATATCCGTGCAGCCGATTTTTCCAAATGCATTCAAATAATTTTCACCCACTTCATAGGGAATGGTGGAAGCAGTGGTGATGATCTCCAACCGCGCAGATGTGCCACCGGCCTCTTCAACGATGCGGCGGAGAATACCCAGCTCAATAAAGTTCAGATTGGTGTGATACCCCTCCCCTTTTTCAGGATCGGTTCCCTTGTCTTCTGCTCCGCCAATGGCTATCAGCTTTCCTTTCGGTATTTGCATGCTGTTCGGTTCGTTCCAAACAAAAATAAGTGTTTGCATGCGAAGGCTTCGCTTAAAAATCAATATATTCATCGCGCGTCGGCATCCGACTGAAATGTAAACGCCTGCCTGCTATAATCCTGTTTTTATGAAGATTGAAGAAATCAAAATTTTACGTGGCCCCAATTACTGGAGTGTAAGGCGATCCCAGCTGATCCAGATGAAACTCGATCTGGAAGAACTGGAACAGCGGCCCACCCATACCATCGATGGATTCCTGGAAAGATTAACCAGCCTGTTCCCTACCATGTACGCCCACCGTTGCAGTGTGGGTAAGGAAGGCGGTTTTTTTGAGCGCGTGAAGGAAGGTACCTGGATGGGACATGTGATTGAACACATTGCCCTTGAAATACAGACCCTGGCAGGTATGGATTGCGGGTTTGGCCGAACCAGGGGTACCGGAAAGGAAGGGGAATACTATGTGGTGTTCAATTATATGGAAGAAGATGCCGGTGTGTATGCGGCCAAAGCTGCTGTAAGGATCGCCCAGTCGCTGGTTGATGCAACAGATTATGACCTTACAAACGATATCCAGCAACTCCGTATTATCCGGGAAGATACCCGTCTCGGACCCTCCACCGGTTGCATTGTAGAAGAAGCTGCCAAAAGAGGCATCCCCTATATCCGGCTCAATAAACAAAGCCTGGTACAATTGGGATATGGTGTTCACCAGAAACGAATCCGGGCCACGATTGCCAGCACCACGTCCAATATCGCGGTAGATATCGCCTGCGACAAGGAAGAAACCAAGAACCTTCTGGAAGCAGCGGAAATCCCCGTTCCCCGGGGTACGGTGGTAAGAACAGAAGAAGGTTTGCAGGAAGCGGTGGCAAAATATGGTTACCCCCTTGTGATCAAACCCATTGACGGGAACCATGGCAAGGGCAATACCACCAATATCAACACCTGGGAACAGGCGGTAAGGGCTTTTGAATCGGCCAAATCCTACAGTCGCAGCGTGATCGTGGAGAAATTCATAACCGGTGTGGATTTCCGGGTACTGGTGATCAATTATAAATTTATCTGTGCCGCCTTACGTACACCCGCATCCGTGGTTGGCGATGGCATTCACAATATCCAATGGCTGGTAGACGAAACCAATCAGGACCCACGCAGAGGCTATGGTCATGAAAAAGTGCTCACCCAGATCAATATCGATGCTTCGAGTCAGAAAATGCTGGACGAAATGGGTTATACCCTCGACACCATACCCGAAGAAGGAGAAAGGGTCTTGCTGAAAACCACTGCCAATCTCAGTACCGGCGGCACTTCTTCCGATGTAACAGATGAAGTGCATCCCGTAAATATCTTCCTGGCTGAAAGGATTGCCCGGATCATCGGGCTGGATATCTGTGGGATTGATATCATGGCCCCTGACCTGCGCTCATCTATTTATGAAAACGGGGGTGCCGTGCTGGAAGTGAATGCGGCACCGGGTTTCCGGATGCATATCGAACCCGCTGAAGGACTGGCCCGCAATGTGGCAGAACCCGTGATCAATATGCTTTTCCCGCAGGGATCCAATGGACGGATCCCCATTGTGGCCATTACCGGTACCAATGGAAAAACCACCACCACCCGTTTAACCGCCCATATCTGCAAAACAGCCGGAAGAAAAGTAGGTTATACCACCAGTGATGGTGTGTATATACAGAACCAACTGATGATGAGGGGCGACTGTACCGGTCCCCTCAGCGCCAAATTCGTGCTGCGTGATCCCACCGTGGATTTTGCCGTTCTGGAATGCGCCCGTGGCGGACTTTTAAAAGCGGGTCTGGCTTTTCAGCATTGTGATGTGAGCATTGTTACCAATGTAACCGCCGATCACCTCGGACTGGGTGGTATCGACAGCCTGGAACAGATGGCCCGGGCCAAAGCCGTGATACCCGAAACCACATTTCCCCATGGCTATGCCATCTTAAACGCCGAAGACGACCTGGTTTATGCCATGCACAAAGGGCTCAGCTGTAATGTGGCCTATTTCAGCATGGATGAAAACAACCCCAGGATCCAGGCGCATTGTAAAAATGGCGGTTATGCCGCTGTTTATGAGAGTGGCTATGTAACCATCCTGAAAGGCACCTGGAAGATCCGTGTGATGAAAGTGAGTGAGATCCCCATTACCTATGGGGGAAAAGCCCTGCATAATATCATGAATACCCTGCCGGCCATACTGGCGGCCTACCTGTTCAAAGACATCAGCATTGAAGATATCCGTACGGCTTTGAGCAGTTTTGTGCCTTCTCCGTCGCAAACACCGGGCAGACTGAACCTGTTTGAGTTCAAACATTTCAAATTCCTGGTGGATTTTGCGCATAACCCGGCCGGTCTGGAATTCCTTTGTGATTTTATCAGTAAAATGGATGGATCCCCCAAAGTGGGTATTATCAGTGGCACGGGCGACCGGCGGGATGATGATATCCGCGAACTGGGCAGGATCTCAGGAAGGTCATTTGAGGAGATCATTATCCGCCAGGACAAGAATCTCCGGGGCCGCAGTGCCGAAGAGATCGTGAACCTGCTGGTGGAGGGGATCAATGAGACCAAACTGAGCGATATCCCCATCACCATCATCTATAATGAAAAGGAAGCCATCCTCCATGCCTATAAAAACGCCAAACCCGGCTCACTGATCACGATTATGTGTGATGTGGTGGCTGAGGCGCTGGATCTGATCAAAGGGCTGAAGGAAGCCGAGGACAGGGGCGAATAAGGGAATTTTCAAAATAGCAATTGGCTGACAACGCATTATCCATCAACAATTCCAACTGACGCTTAAAAAATTTGGAACAATTCCCCTGCTCCCCTATTTTTGCACCCCATTCGATAAGAATGTAAGGATTGCCCGATAGTATAAGGGTAGTACAACTGATTTTGGTTCAGTATGTCGTGGTTCGAATCCATGTCGGGCAACAGAAGTGGACAAATCGAGATTTTTCTTGGTTTGTCCATTTTTATTTTCGCTAAAACCCTTACCCACATTGAATATTAGCTCGACAGCTTCATTGAGTCTTTTAGTTCGAAAATTTTCACCGTCAAACACTAATTTTTCAGGAAATATCGAACTAATCAACCTACGCTTCCTTAAATTATCTCCTGAATCATATAATTCGGCAAGATTTACAAGGTTTTCAATCGCCTTATTTAGTATCCCATCAATTTTTTCAGTCTGACCAGCCCTCGCTATCAACTTTGCTTCTATCCTTTCGACCTCTTCCTCACACTCTTTTTTATATTCGTAATATTCTGACCTTTCGATCTGATCTGTCATGAATTTAGTTCGAGCTTTTTGAATATTTGTATGGATAATGGCTAGCCGTTCCGTCATTGATCGCATTTCATCATTACTTTGATTTGACCGCTGCTTGTATAGGGTATTAATCACCTCGGCATACACTTTTGTCATGCCAGGTTTAGCTACATATTTTTTTAATTCTAATTCAAATATCCGGTTAGCATTATCAGATCTGAACCTATGCCTGCAGGGTGCTACACAATGGTAATAAAAATATCGACCACCAGTTCCTTTGGACGCACTACCTGTTAGCTGCCTACCGCATTTGGGGCATAGGAGATGCCCCCGCAAAACAAGCTCCGGCATACTTTTTACGGTTGTACGATAAACCTTCTTTTTCCCATCAAGGAAATCCTGCACATCATAAAACAGTTCTTCGGAAATGATGGGCTCATGAGTGCCCCGGATAATAGCGTCAGGTTCATCTTTATAACCCTTCAGAAATATCTTACCGCAGAATACCGGGTTCCTGATCAGGTTCCAGAATTGCCCTTTACAACAAGGCAACCCTTTCAATTTTGCCTCTTTCCATACGGACTCAACCTGTACTTTATGCTGGGAGATGGTTTCAAATGACCACTTAATGATATCCGCATAGGGCTGCTCAATGGCGATATATTTTTTCCCTTCAGGCGTAACCCGGTTTATATATCCCAGTGGTGCGCCATTCATCCACCTTCCCTCCTTGACTGCCCGTCGCATACCATAGCGGACATTAATTGAACGGCGATCATTTTCCACCTCCGGCGCGGTCAGATAAATCCCCAGCATGATCTTATTCTCCGGAATATCGAGATCCAGGGGTTGTTCAATTGCACAGGGTTCGATACTTAATTTGCGAAGCGTATTAATCATCTGGAAAGCATCCGCAGCATTTCGGCTGAAACGATCCCATTTGGTAAAAAGAACTAAATTAATCTGGTTCTTTCTACGTTTCACATCCTCCAAAAATATCTTCCATTCTGGGCGCAAGAATGTCTTAGCAGAATAGTCTTCATAAATAACATTTCGAATCGCGATCTTTTTAAAATCACAATACTTCCGCAACCTTTCCTCCTGGTCACGCTGCGAATAACCCTTTTCGGCCTGTTCATCCGTACTCACGCGGATATAGAGATCAGCTTTCATTTTCAAATATTTGGTCAAGTGAAAGGGTAGCCAAATTAATCATGAAGGAGAGTATGATTTTGGCCTCGTCCAGAGTAACTAAGGTACCATTTTCTTTAAGAATTTCCATGACCCGCTCAGCACCTATCTGGTTCATAACCACAGTTTCAAAAATTAAACGTTTATCTTTTGGAGAATAAAAAAAACCGGCTATTAAAGGCCGGCTGCTGGATAATCCCCTAAAGTTTTTTAAATACTACTTCCGCCTTTATATACCCGTTTTCAGCCGGAATATATTTCAGGTATCCAAAAGCAGCCAGGTCCTTGATACGCATCTGGTAAGTATCCCGCTTTCGGAACTTAGTATAACGCATGATTTCGTAAGCTTCCACTTCCATCGTCTGCGGACAACCTTTCAACTGCCAGATATACAATAATGCCAGGTAAATCACGATATGACTCGCCCCGATCCTGGGATCATCTGCAATCGTTTCAAAAAAATCTCCTAACTGCATCAGGTTTTTTCTTGACCTCGCCTTGTCATCCGCCGCGGATTTTTACTGAGCAATTTGCCACCAGATACACTTCCCCCGGTTCTGTCAGACACTATTTTTTTCACCAGCAGCTTTTTTCTTGCCACCAGCTGCTTTTCCAACCACCGGCTGCAGAGGAAACGAACCGCATCATCAAATGTGATCACCAGGCTCTCATCGATAAAATAAAACCGTTCCGAAATCTCCCAATCATTTTTCCAAACTGTTAATTGCTGGATCATGGATTCCAGGGGTGTCCCTGCCCAAAACTTGTACCTGAGTATATCAGCTTCAATTCCGCCGGCCTGAAGCTTTTCCAAAACATCGAACGCCCTTTGTACCGTGGAAGTATCCATCTTTACAGGTACCAGTTTGCCATTTACCAATGAATGCCAGTCAACCAATTGCATAGCATTACTCAATGGTTCCAATTCTGCAGGAACGACCACCTCCTTTCGCAAGGTTACCTGGTAATAACGCAATTCATATTGGTCCTTGTCTGCCTTTTCAAGATGAACGCTGAACAGGAAACTGTCATTAGCCACTAACTTAATAAGAGGCAGATCAAATGCATTTGGCAGGAAACAGATATTGCAGCAGAGCATGGTTTCCACCGACGGCCCAAAACCCAACTGCATCAGCCGGGTTTTGAGCGATTGAAGGTTCTTCTCGTTCATAATGAATTAGCTGATCTTTTTGGACCTGGATTTTGACTTTTCATTTTTCTTCGGCAGTAACCCATTGGAAGGCCGGTTCTTGTCAAGGAGATCCTTTTTGTCATATTTGACACCCGTATCGCTTGCCACAGTTTGCGTTTCCATTTTTTTGGTATCCGCTGGCGCCTGCCCATATTTTTGTTCCACCTTCTGTGCCGGGTAATACATAG
>JAGWTX010000580.1 GCA_028875955.1 Bacteroidota bacterium
GTTCATGCGCAATACAAACCGGATGAAAGATTTTATCCGCAATATATCAAAGAAGGCTTGGGGCATGAAGAAGCCGAATATGCAGCGCTGTTACAGGGAATGGATAAGAGTCTGGGGGATTTACTGGATTATCTGGAAAAATATCATCTCACAAAAAATACGATCATCGTTTTCATGTCGGATAATGGAGGATTAACCCTGGTGCCTCCGCGGGGTGGTGAACCCTTTACCCATAATCTTCCCTTAAAAGCC
This sequence comes from Bacteroidota bacterium, assembly GCA_028875955.1. Lineage (GTDB taxonomy): Bacteria > Bacteroidota > Bacteroidia > Chitinophagales > Chitinophagaceae > Sediminibacterium. Next base: position 253 of record JAGWTX010000580.1, read on the forward strand.
GGCAAGGGATCGGGGTATGAAGGTGGTGTCAGAGAACCCATGATGGTTTACTGGCCGGGTGTAACCCAACCCAACACGACAAACGATCAATATCTGCTGATCGAGGATTTTTTTCCGACCCTGTTGGAAATGGCAGGGGTGCATCAATACAAAACCATTCAGAAAATGGACGGGAAAAGCCTGGTACCTTATTTACAGAACCCATTATTACGGGATACCACCCGGGCCCTGATCTGGCATTTTCCCAATAACTGGGAAGAAGGTTTCCAAAGATCCAGACAATACCATATCAAAGGCGAAACCGAAGGGATGGGGCCGTATAGCGCTATCCGGAAAGGTAGCTGGAAACTCCTGTATTTTTATGGAACCCGCAGTATTGAACTGTATAACCTGAACAATGATATCGGTGAGCATTTCAATCTGGCGGCCCAATATCCGAACAAAACAAAGGAACTGATTACACAACTATACGAGCAACTGCAGGCAGAAAATGCACAGTTCCCGGTTAATAAGACCACGGGCGAAGTGTTGTATCCGAAAATGGAAACCTCGTCTCTTTCAAACATACATTCCAATAAACCGGCAGTCAATTAATCTCCAAACGTCTGGTAAGACTATACATGGCAGACATCCTTATATTTTATAATTACAGATTTATCTGTCCGTTTTATTTTGAATACCAGAAATAACTAATATCCGGGATGCCGGGATTTTACATCTAATATTGTTGTATTCTAAAAATACCTGAGCCGATATTCTTCTGCAAAATGAGTGATCCGACGCATTCTTGAAACACATTTCATTTGATTGTTTTCGCTGAAATATAAAACCGGTATTTTAATGCAGGCTATGCTAACTTTATAAGCGTTAATCATAAAAATTGGAAATTTTTCAGATTAGCTGAACTTTATTATTTCATTTCCCTGGCATGAAATTTTTATCCGTTTTTATCATAACCTGCCTACTTAACCTGTCTGCCGGTGCACAGAACCTGACCGGCATTACGGGCATACCGGATACATCCTATACCAATTATAGCGCTTTCCGAAGCAGTCGAAAGACAAGACCGGATATCCGGTTAGTGAGCGAACTGCAAAATTCTTCGGTCGGCAAAAAAATGTCGTTGGTATATACCCGTTATGGAGATCGCAGGATGCTGATGGATGTATTCTATCCCACACAGAAAAGCAGAAACAATCATATAGCCATCCTCATCATCCATGGCGGTGGCTGGCGTTCGGGTAACCGCAGTCAGCATTATGCCTTGGCTTCCTATCTGGCAAACCTGGGTTATGCCTGTTTTACTCCGGAATACCGGCTTTCTACGGAAGCCCTTTTCCCGGCAGCCGTGTATGACCTGAAAGCTGCCATCCGGTGGATCCGAAAGGAGGCTGCCAACTATGCAATAGATACTTCCCGGATTGCCGCACTGGGCTTTTCTGCCGGTGGCGAACTGGCAGCTTTTCTGGGTGTTACCGGAAACCTGCCTCTCTTCGAAGGAACATCCGGAATTGTAAAAGGAAAGACAAATGTGGGTGCCGTGATCGATATGGATGGCATCCTTTCCTTTGTGCATCCGGAATCGGGTGAAGGAGATGACAGAAAAAACACATCGGCCGCCACTTATTGGCTGGGTTATCCAAAAAAAGGAAATGAACATCTATGGGAAGCTGCATCCTCACTGAGTTATGTGAGCCCTTTTACGCCTCCCACCTTATTCATCAACAGCAGTGTCAGCAGGATGCATGCGGGAAGGGATGATTACAGGGCATTGTTAACGGCTTATGGCATCTATTCAGAAGTAAAGACTTTCCCGGATGCACCGCATTCCTTTCCACAATTTGAACCCTGGTTTTCGCCGGGTGTACAATACATTGACCAGTTTCTTCAAAAAGTATTTGCAAAATAAATTCCCATGAAAAACTTACTGTTTGTCTGCG
>JAGWTX010000024.1 GCA_028875955.1 Bacteroidota bacterium
GATGAAATTAAGTTCCCATTGTCGTCTGACTCTTTTCGAGAGTTGATAGAGATGCAATTACCGCCAACGTCTCCAACTGCCCGATAATATCTTTCAGTAAATAAACTGCATCAACGTACTTCATCCCTTCAAGGGATGTTAATATACTTTTGCGTAAATCGTTGATATTCAATTCTTCTCCCTTTACATGATTCATTGCCTGATAAATGGCGATTTCCTGACCAGGCAACAAATTGCCGGGAAAATGGGTAAAAAAGAATTATCGTATTTATACGATTTTATACATAAAAGGCTTTACTTTGCTATATCGTACAAAAACGATAAATCAATGGCATCCGCAAAAACAGAAGAATTCACACAGGAAGACCAGGATCTGGCCGCTTTTGCCAAAGCACTTTCCCATCCGGCAAGAATCGCCATTCTGAAAATACTGGCTAAGGAAAATGCCTGTATCTGTGGTAAAATAGTGGATGTGTTACCCCTGGCGCAATCCACGGTTTCACAACACCTGAAAGAATTAAAACAGGCAGGCCTGATTGATGGCACGGTTGACGGCCCCAAAAGCTGTTACTGCATCAACCGGAAAGCTTTTGAAAAATTCAATACCATATTCCATACCCTGTTTACTTCCCTGCAAACAGAAAACAACAACACCTGCTGTTAACCCGATAATTTAAACACAAAAAAAATAGATCATGCAAACAGATAATGAACTCAAGCAACTGGTCAAAGAAAAATATAGCGAGATCGCCGGTCAGTCAAGAACACAAAATGCTTCTTCCTGCTGTGGTGCCGGTGGCTGCAGTGAAGAAGTCTATAACCTGATGGCAGACGACTATACCCAACTGGAAGGTTATGCGGCCGATGCAGACCTGGGGCTGGGTTGTGGTTTGCCCACCGCATTTGCCAAAATTCAAAAAGGAAATACCGTGATCGACCTGGGCAGTGGTGCCGGTAATGATTGTTTTGTAGCCCGTGCTGCAGCCGGGGAGACCGGTAAGATCATCGGTATCGATTTTACTGAAAAGATGATCGAGAAAGCCAGAACCAATGCAGAAAAGCTGGGATTCCACAATGTTGAATTCCGCTTGGGCGATATTGAAAAAATGCCCGTATCCGCAAACATCGCAGATGTGGTGGTGAGCAATTGCGTATTGAACCTCGTGCCCAATAAATTCAATGTACTCAAAGAAGTGTTCCGGGTTTTAAAACCCGGTGGACATTTCAGTATCTCCGATATCGTTCTCGAAGGGAATCTGCCCGCTTCCTTACAGCAAGCCGCAGAAATGTATGCAGGCTGTGTTTCCGGAGCCATTCAAAAAACCGTTTACCTGGAACTGATAGAAAGTACCGGCTTCACCAACATCACGCTGCAAAAAGAAAAAGTGATTTTTCTGCCGGATGATATTTTGCGTAATTACATCAGCGATGAAGAGATCCTGACATTCCGGAACAGTGGTATCGGTATTTACAGCATCACCGTATATGCAGAAAAGCCCCTGGAAAAAGCTGCCTGCTGTGCACCCGGTTGCTGCGATTAAACAAGTTGGAAGCAATAAATCATTTGTATGTTCATCACCGATCTTTTGCCGGATCACTGGCCGGCGGTTAAAAAAATTTATGAAGACGGGATTGCCACCGGCAATGCCACTTTTCAAACAACCGCTCCCGATTGGGCGGAGTGGGATCAGTCACATGTCCCCTCACCCAGGCTGGTGGCGATGGAAAATGAAATCCTATTGGGATGGGCCGCCATCACACCCGTTAGCGGGAGATGTGTGTATGCAGGCGTGGGCGAAGTAAGCGTGTATGTGAGTCCGGATGCTTCCGGAAAAGGGATCGGCAAAAAACTGTTAGCCGCCCTGGTCCTTGCCAGTGAAAAAGAAAATTTCTGGACCTTACAGGCAGGCATATTTCCGGAGAATGCTGCAAGCATCGCCATACATGAAGCCAATGGTTTTCGCCTCATCGGCCGTCGTGAAAAAATCGGGAAAATGAACGGTGTCTGGAGGGATACCCTGTTAATGGAAAGAAGAAGCACAGAAACCGGTATCGCATGAAAAAATATGGTGTAGAATTTCTGGGCACTTTTATCCTGGTATTTTGCGGCTGCGGGGCAGCTGTTGTAGATGAAATCACCCATGGCGCCGTTACGCATGTGGGTGTGGCTGTCTGTTTCGGATTGGTTGTCATGGCATTGATCTATGCATTCGGAGACATATCCGGTTGTCACATCAATCCCGCTGTTACGCTGGCATTTACCGTGCAGAAAAGTTTCCCGCTGAGAGAACTCTTGCCTTATCTGATGAGTCAGTTTGCCGGCGCACTCTTTGCCGCGGAAACCCTGCACCTGCTTTTCCCTCAATCAAACAATCTGGCCAGCACCCTCCCGGCTTTTGGAGCCATGCAATCTTTTGTACTGGAAATCATACTCACTTTTATTTTACAATTGGTGATACTGCAGGTGGCAACGGGTTCCAAAGAAAAAGGTTGGTTTGCCGGAGCCGCGATTGGTTCCGTCGTATTACTCGAAGCCATGTTTGCGGGTCCCATATCCGGGGCTTCCATGAACCCTGCCCGATCGCTGGGGCCGGCATTGGTAAGTCAGCACCTCGAACATATCTGGGTCTATCTGACAGCACCCGTATTGGGTGCATTACTGGCAGTTTTCGTTTACCAAATCATAAATAAAGCCTAATGTCAAAAAAGAAACTCTTGTTTGTTTGTATTGAAAACAGTAACCGCAGCCAGATGAGCCAGGCATTTGCCAAGATACTGGGTGGAGATTCCGTAGAAGCCTATAGTGCCGGTAGCAAACCCAGCGGTATCGTAAATCCAAAAGCCATTGCCGCGATGAAAGAACTGGGGTATGATCTGAGTAAACACGACAGCAAATCGCTAAGTGAAGTGGAAGCCTTTGCCCCTTTTGATGCAGTGGTGACCATGGGTTGCGGGGATGCCTGCCCCTGGATGCCCGCCAAAAAATTTATCGACTGGCAGATACCCGATCCCAAACACATGGAGCCTGCCGAATTCAATCAGGTACGGGATCTGATCCGGGAAAAGGTGAAACAGCTGATCAGCGAATTATGAATCGCCTTTCCGGTTAGTCCCGATCAGGGCTTCGATAAAGGACGACATAAAACTCACCACCAAACTGAAGAAAAGTGCGTGCAGCCAGCTATCTACGGTAAAACCCGGTACGATATCGGCTACCCATTTGATGATAATGATATTGATCACCAGTAAAAATAAACCCAGTGTTACCACAGTGATGGGAATGGTTAGCAAGATCAGAATGGGTTTGATAAAACTGTTGAGCAAACCCAGTACCAGCGCTACCAGCAAAGCAGTAGCGCCACTATCTACATGAACCCCTTTTAAAAGATAAGCTGCGATGAGCACAGCAACCGCAGTGGCCACTGTTTTGGCAAAGAATTTACCCATGGCTTTGTTTTGCTGTTAAGATACGCAATTATTCATGGATTTGATAACCGGGCCCCTGCTTTCACCACCGGGAATCAATGCGATCAGATCACCAGCAATTCATAAAAATCATCCGGATTCAGGTATTGCTGCGCCAAAGCCTGCAATTCCTCCGGGCTAACCGATTTCACCGTTTCGATGCTTTGATAAAAATAGTCTTCCGTTAAATTATTCAGGATATAACTCTTCCACCTGGCAATGATCTGGAAAGGCCCATCCAGGTCACCCAATAAAGAACCGATCATATAGTTTCTTACCAGATCCAGTTCATCCGGTTCCACCGGTTCCCTGCAGAGTATTGCCATCTCCTTGTACACTTCCCCGATGGTGGCTTCACAAACATCCCTGCCGGCTTCGGTACTGATCATCCAGGCACTGTCGTGCACATGGTTTTGCAAATAGCTGTGTATGCCATAGGTATAACCCTTGTCTTCCCGGATATTACTCATCAGCCTGGATCCGAAAAAACCGCCCAAAATATTATTCAGCACCTGTGCTTTTGAGAAATCAGGATGATGCCGGTTGATAAAAGGCCTGCCAATCCGGATGGCTCCCTGTACTCCGGCTTCATCATTGATGATCTGGTATTTTTTTTCTGTTGCAGGGTTCACCAGATAGGTTTTTTCCACACCCGGATCCTTCCGGAAAGGAAGGTTGCCGAATACCCGATTCAACTGCTGATCCATATCAGCCGGGGGTTTGCCGGCAACAAACACAAGACATTTCCCCCGGGTATAAAATTGCTCATAAAATGCTACCAGTTCCTCCCGCTGCAATTGATCATAATCCAGTGTCGATGTATATTTCCCATAGGGATGATGAAATCCATAGATGTACTCATCAATCAACCGGTTGGCAATAAAATCACATTTTTTCAGATTGACTTCCAGTCTTTGCTTTTGGTTCTGCTGATAGATGGCCAGCTCTTCTTCCGGAAAAATGCTTTCCATGATCAGTTCGGCCACAACGGGCAGAAGTTCTGATACGTGTTTCTTCAAACAATGCAGCGTGATGGTAGCCGTTTCATTGTAACAACTGCGGTTTAAATAAGCGCCATAAAACTCAAAGTGTTCATTGATGCCAAAGGCCTTTTTCTGCCTGGTACCGTTTTTCAGCATAAAATTGGTAGTGGCGGCAACGATGTTTTTCTCTTCATACCAGTTACCAGCTTCGAATACCCATTCAATCAGCAATACATCCTGGGCGCCTGCATCGATACTGTACACAGGCACGCCGTTATCAAGCGTATACAGCTGGTAAGGGGGTAATCGCAGTTGCATATCAACCGCATCTAAGATTTCCGGTGCACTTTTTCTGTTCATGGGTTGGTATTACTTGCTAAAATAAAATAAGGTGTTACTATTGTCTTCCCTGAAAACCTCCCGGCAATATTGTTGCACATCTTCGCCGGTGATTTCCTGGTAGCGGTCCAATTCCGTATTCATCAATTCTGCATCACCCAGTAATTCATACATCGCCAGGCTATTGGCACGGCTCATTACGCCCATATCCTCAAAAGCGATCACGCTTTCCGTTTTGTTTTTTACTTTTTGGAGTTCGATCTCAGATACCATTGAAGCCTGAATCTTCTCAATTTCTTCATTGACCGCTTGGGAAGCCGCTTCCATGCTTACGCCCTTCACCAGTTTCCCTTCGATGGCCATCAACCCATTGTCGATGCTGCCAAAATGGTGACAATCCACACCCGTAAACAATTGTTTTTCCTTTACGAGCGACTGATACAAACGTGAGGAACCGCCGCCGCCCAGGATCTCGGATGCCAGATCCATCACATAATATCCTTTTTCGAGACGCGCATCCATGTGCCAGGTCTTGATAAACGCATCAAACGGTACATCCGCATACACTTCTTTTTTTCTTGCAGCCAGTTGCCTGGGCTCTGCCGGAAGGTGCCGGTGATATTTATCTCCCATGGGGATCGGACCAAACCATTTTTCTGCCAGCCTTTTAATTTGATCCACCTTCACATTACCTGCCACAACCAGTATGGCATTAACCGGTCGGTAATGTTTGAAGAAAAAATGCTTCACATCATCCATCTTCGCATTTTCAACATGGCTTAACTCCTTTCCGATCGTCATCCAGCGATAGGGATGTTGCGTATAAGCCAGATCCCGCATGATATGCCAGACATCTCCATAGGGTTTGTTGATATAGTGTTCCCTGAACTCTTCACACACCACTTTTTTCTGAACTGCCAGGCTCTTTTCACTAAAGGCCAGCCCCATCATCCGGTCGCTTTCCAGCCAGAAAGCCGTTTCAATATTTTGTGCCGGTAGCTGACAGTAATAATTGGTAAGGTCATTGGTGGTATAGGCGTTGTTTTCACCGCCGGCCCGCTGTAATGGCTCATCATAATCGGGTATATGGATACTCCCTCCGAACATCAGGTGTTCAAAAAGGTGTGCAAAACCGGTTTGTTCAGGGTTTTCATCGCGGGCACCCACATCATATAAAATATTGACAACAGCCATGGGTGTGGAATGGTCTTCATGTACCAGAACCCGAAGTCCGTTGTCTAAAACAAAACGTTCATATAGAATCATACGCGAAATTAAAGAAGGTGCAAATTAGGACATTGCAAAAAACGGGAGCGGATTATTTATCGCTACCGGCGGCGGATGTCTTTTACATCGATGGTAAGCACCACGGGTTGCTGGTCCCGGAAGACAACCACGCGAATCCTGCCGATGCTGTTCTGGAAGATATTCTTATAGGTTTGGATATTCTTTGACATATTGGTTTCCACCGAAAAAATCACATCACCGGGCAAAAACCCGGCTTTATCCCCCGGTGATCCGGGCATAACATCTACCACCCTGATTTCCCCGTCTAACAGGTAAATGCCCAGACCCGTATAGGAATAATCAAAGTTTTCCGTAAAATGGGAATTGGGTTTGATGTGAATGCTCTGTTCTGGGTAGTTCAGGATTACATTGAATCTCCGCAGGATGTCATTACCTATCAGTCCACCCAGCATCGGATAGGATGTGACGTTGTAATCGTCTTCAAAAATGTGCACCGGCACTTTCCTGAATTTGTAAGGCCCGATCTTTACTTCTTTTGCAATGGTGATATTCATTTTCCTTTTCCCACCCAACCCTTCTGCCTGTGTTGGATAAAACTTCCGGTTTTTTTTGAAGACCAGGCTGTCATCCACAAAATCCTTGGACAGTAAAAAACTGAGACCGGCTCCCGTATCAAAAATAAACCGGCTCATCACAGTATGGTCATCCCGGATACTGGCTACCTGCAAAGGCAATGTGGAGAAAGCCGGTTTTAAAAGAAAGCCGCCTTTGGGATATCGGAATGTGCCGGGTGTGTATACTTCGATTTTTAAGGCATCATAATCGATCCTGACAATATATCTTCTCAGAAAGCTGAACCCGATAATCCCGTCGATGCGAACCCCATACACACTGGTAAGCAATTCATAATCGTTTTTATGAAAGTCCAGATGCGGGGATTCCATACCGGGCAGTTTCAGGGTATGGTTAAGGGTAAAATCCACCGTTCTGATCCCGGCGATACCCCGGATGGTTCTTTCCGATTTTACAAATGCCAGTTTGAGATAGACCCCGGTGGTGGAATCGATCGATATTCCGCCACTGCCCGTATCCAGAACAAAATTGAGGGTATCCGGATAATCATCCAGCTGGGCATGAACAATAATGATACCCCCGCTTAACTGGGAAAAGGGAAAACTGGTGATCAGACGGGCTTCGGGTGAGATAAATTCCTCCTGGGCAATGCCATTTTGGGCAATACAGATCATGGCAAGGGCAAAGAGAAATCGTTTCATGCAGTATAAAATACGTTAGAATCGGGTTATCAGACCCGGTTTTTGTACCAGCCGCCGGGATCTTACGATAAGCGGCTATACATTAGGACAGTAATTATTCAGATTTCGATGCAGGCGCAATCAACCATATCCTCCTACCTTTGTTAACTGATTACCTACTACCTACTACTATGCAATTAGCCGATTTATACCAGAAAGCACTTCAATTTGAATTCCTGACCATTGAGGAAGGTATGTTTTTATTTGAAACAGCCCCCCTCGCAGAACTGATGCATGTTGCAGATGAAATGCGGAAAATACAGGTGCCGCATGGAAAAGTTACCTGGCAGATAGACCGGAACGTGAACACCACCAATGTCTGTATCGCCAACTGTAAGTTTTGTAATTTCTACCGGGTGCCCGGTCATCCGGATGCCTATATCACGGATATGCCCACCTACCGTAAAAAGATCGAGGAAACCCTGAAATACGGGGGCGATCAGTTATTGCTGCAGGGCGGACATCACCCGGACCTGGGACTGGATTTCTATACCAAAACATTCCGGGCCATCAAACAGGAATACCCTTCGCTGAAACTGCATTCCCTCGGACCACCCGAAGTGGCGCATATCTGTAAGCTGGAGAAGATGTCACACCATGATGTGCTGAAAGCCCTGCAGGAAGCCGGTCTGGATTCCCTGCCCGGTGCGGGTGCCGAAATCCTGGTAGACAGGGTAAGAAGACTGATCTCAAAGGGTAAATGTGGTGCGGATGAATGGCTGGATATCATGCACGAAGCGCATAAATTGCATATCACCACCAGTGCCACCATGATGTTTGGCCATGTGGAAACGCTGGAGGAAAGATTCATACACCTTACCCGCATCAGGGAAGTGCAAAGCCGCAAACCGGCAGATGCCAAGGGTTTTCTGGCATTTATACCCTGGACCTTTCAGGATGTAGATACCTTGCTGGCCAGGATCCGGGGTGTTCACAATCTTACTTCACCGGATGAATACATCCGTATGATCGCCATCAGCCGGATCATGTTACCCAATATCAAAAACATCCAGGCCAGTTGGTTGACTGTGGGTAAACAAACTGCACAAATTTGTCTGCATGCAGGAGCCAATGATTTTGGCAGTATCATGATTGAAGAAAATGTGGTGAGTGCGGCCGGTGCCCCGCATCGGTTTACCTATAAAACCATGCAGGATGCCATAAGGGAAGCCGGTTTCGAACCGCAACTCAGAAACCAGCAATATGAATGGCGCAAGATTCCGGAAACCATACAGGAGCAGCTGATCGATTATTAATTGTTTAAGAAAAAAGCTTTTTAACTTTTTTTTCTTTTAACAGAAAACAGGAAAAACTACATTCGCATATTATCCTGCCTGTATGCGATCCAAAAACAACCTGCTGCTCATCATACTGGTTTCCGTGACCATCGGAGGACTGGTTTTATTGCTGGCGATGAACCGGTATAACCCGAAAATCGCCTGTGAAAAGAAAGGCTCCTGTCCGGAAAACCCGAAAAACCAGGAATCTGGAGGCGGAACCCCGGTGTTTGAGAATAGTTTTACCCATCTGATTGTATCCACCAAACAATAAGTTGATCCCGCGCCATTCCGCGGGATTTTTTTTCTTTGTGATGTAACTAAAGCCATTCTGACACGTATTATACCAGAACAAGGCAAATATTCAGAGCTATTCCTGCTGTTTATGACTGAAAAAGAATACAACCAGTGTGTTTCCCAATATGCCGATAATGTGTATCGCTTTATCGTGAAGAATCTCCGGCATGAGGAAGATGCAAGGGATATTGTTCAGACAGCATTTGAAAAATTATGGCGCAACCGGGAAATGGTGGAAGAGGCAAAATCAAAATCCTACCTTTTTACCGTAGCCTATAACCAGATGATTGATCATATCCGGAAAATGAAAAGGGTTCAGTTAAAGGAAGAATTCTCCGAAACCAGCCGCATACAACAGGCAAGTTCGGGATCCAACCTGAAAAAAGCCCTGATGGAAGCGTTGAACCGGCTGAATGAAACCCAGAAAAGCCTGGTCATGCTGAAAGATTATGAAGGATACAGTTACGAAGAAATCGGGGAGATCATGGGTTTGAATGAAAGTCAGGTGAAAGTTTACCTGCACCGGGCAAGACTGACCCTTCGCAATTATTTAGTAAGTCCGGAAAATGTCCGATAAACCAGATAAACGATTTAACAAAACAAACAAAGTGATCCAAATAAACCAACATAATTACGAGTCGATCTTCCTGCTCTATCTGGACGGGGAACTCTCTGCGGGGGACAGGCTTGTAGTGGAAGGGTTTGTACAATCACATCCCCATCTGGGTGAGGAACTGGCCATGCTGCAACAGTTACGTCTGGAGAATGAGCCGGTGATGTATCCGGATAAATCATCCCTGTACCGGTCGGAAGCAAAGGAAATCCATGCAGGCAATTATGAGGAATATTTTCTGTCATATGTAGACAATGAACTCAATGAAGCCGATAAGTCGCTTTTAGAAACCTATGTCTTACAGCATCCTGAATTGCAATCCGAATTCACCCTGCTCAAACAAACACGCCTGGAGCCCGAAGCATTTGTATTTGCTGATAAAGCATCCCTATACAGAAAGGAAGAAAAAAAACCGGTTGTTTTTTATATGCGCTGGCAGACCATGGGCATGGCCGCTTCACTGATAGGTTTTGCTTTTTTACTCTGGACGCAGTTTGCAGATAGATCCGTAAAAGTCACCACCACTACGGCAGCCCGGCTGGAAAAGATAAACGCACCCGTATCCGCTCAACCCGTCCCCCTGCCTGCAGACAATAATACAGTGACGGCTTCCGTAACCAAGCCTGAGAACCGGCAAACGGAAACAGGCTCTTCATCCAACCAGACAAAGGATGCGGAAACACGTCAACAAACCGCCATTGATCAACCACTGGCTGATCATCCAATAACCGAACCTGATGCGACACCGCTGTCTATGCAACAGACAGTGGAAACACATGCATCCCGAAAAGCCGAAGTAATCACCGGTTCCTTTGATGGCCCCGAGATCGCGAAAGTGCCGGTTCAGAAAATCATTCCCGGCAATCATCCCATTGCCGGTTTGGACAGGTCGCTGTTAGAAACCAATGAGAACAGCGGCTCACCAAAAGAAGTCCTGGCCCAGGAAGTGGTATACAAGGAAATCGACATCACAGCTGATGATGATAAGAAAACCTTATTACTGGGTTCTCTGGAATTAAACAAAGACAAACTAAGGGGATTGTTCAGGAAGGCCAGCTCCCTATTCCGGAGTAAACCAAAAGTAAATGACGAGACAGCCGACAACCCATCCCCTGTTAATACACGATCCTTACAATAACCAAAAAAAAGTAACATGAAACAGTTCGTTTGTATAGTACTCTTCACCTGTCTTGCCCATAGTACCTGGTCACAGACCGACAGCAGTGGCAACCGGAATTCTGATACCGTTAAAGTGGGCAACTTTATCATCATCAAAAAGAAAAACAGTCAATCGGCTACGGAAGAATCCGAAAGCAGAAGACGCAGCAATTATGATTTCAGGGTGGAACGCCGGCCAAGAAGAAGAAGCAATATCAGCACCAACTGGTGGATCATGGACCTCGGTTTTGCAAACATGCGTGACAATACCAATTATCCCGCTGCACAAGCAGGTGGTTTTTACAAAGTGCTCAGGCCTGCGGATGGCCCGGTTACCCAGAACAGCAATAAGCTGATCACCGGTAAATCGAGCAATGTGAACCTCTGGTTCTTTATGCAGAAACTAAACATTGTAAAACATGTTGTGAACCTGAAATATGGACTGGGTCTGGAAATGTATA
>JAGWTX010000025.1 GCA_028875955.1 Bacteroidota bacterium
GTGCCCCGGAATATGGTGCAGGCGGCAGGTATGTACAATACGCTCCTGCAGAGCAATGATCCCGCCATTGTGATCGAATGTCTGAATGGATACCGGCTGAAGGAAAAGGCGCCGGCCAACTTGCTGGAATACACGGTTCCGTTGGGAATACCCGAAGTGATCAGGGAAGGGACAGATATTACTGTAGTGAGTTATGGTTCCACGCTTCGGATTGTAGAAGATGCAGCCATTCGGCTGGCTAAACTGGATATCAGTTGTGAAGTGATCGATGTACAAACCCTGCTTCCGTTTGATACCAACCATTTGATTCTCGAATCGCTCAAAAAAACCAGCCGGATCGTATTTGTGGATGAAGATGTGCCGGGAGGCGCAGCCGCCTATATGTTCAGCAGGGTGATGGAAGAACAGAAAGCGTTTCAATGGCTGGATATCAGTCCGCGTACCATCACGGCCCAGGCGCACAGACCGGGTTATGGCAGCGACGGGGATTATTTCAGTAAACCGAATGCTGAGGACATTATTACCGTAATACAGGATATGATTCGTGAATAAATTAAAAAAGGATCCCGGTACCGGGATCCTTTTTTTCAAGAGACCAAAAGAAAATACCATGGAAAATAAAACCAATAAGATTGCCATACTGGTGGACGGTGATAATGCCCAGGCCAAATTGTTAAAACCCATATTGGAAGAGGTTTCCAAATACGGTAAGGTTACCATTCGCCGGATTTATGCAGACTGGACCTCCCCCTATATGAATTCATGGAAGGAATTGCTGAATAATCTGTCTTTTAATCCCATGCAGAAATTTGCCTATACCAGTGGCAAGAACTCAACCGATAGTTCCCTTATTATTGATGCGATGGATATCCTGCATGATCATATTGTGGACGGATTCTGCATCGTTTCCAGTGACAGTGATTATACGGGTTTGGCCAAACGTATCAGGGAGGAAGGGATATTTGTGATGGGGATCGGGGAAAAGAAAACCCCGATGGCATTTGTACAGTCCTGTGAGATCTTCACCTATAGTGAAAACATTGAACCGGTTCCGGAAAAAAACAAAGAGCCCAAAGCCATTTCCAAACCGCAGAAAAATAAAAAACAAGCCAAACCGGTGGTGGATGAGGCACTGATCAACAAGGCCTATGATATGTCGACCAATGAGACCGATGAAGTGCATATTTCAAATATTGGGTTGAATCTTCGAAAGATCGATCCCAGTTTTGACCCCAGGGCCTATGGGTTTAAAAATCTTACGCAGTTATTCGCCAGCCTGAAAAACTATCAGATCATCAATAATGAGATCGGAGGGTTGAATCACCCCCTGTTAAAGAGGAAATAATCCGGTTTCCGGTATTGACTGATCCAACCCATCAGGATTTATCCAGAAAAAGCTGTTCCAGTTCGGGTGTGGGCATCCAGCAGGATGTTTTCTTTCCAAACCAGCGATACCGGTTTCGGGCTACCAGATCATACACCGCATCGCGAATAAAAGGAGGTATGATTAAAAAGACGGATAACAGGGGCCAGAGACCGGAAAGTTTTTGCGCAACCCGGAGAACACCGGTAGATTTTGTATACATCCTTCCCCTGTCCCAAAGAATAAAAGAACCCCATTCCTCTTTGGGTAAATGAAGCTCTTCCAATAATTGCTGGCCGGTATCACTTTGTAAAGAGGCAAACCGGAAATACTGTTTCGGATCCCGCCTGATCACAAACTGCACGGTTCCCGTGCATACGTTACAGACACCATCAAAAAAGATTACCGGATGCGGATATACCGAAAGATTGATCACCCTGCAAAGTTAGAAAGTTTAGAGTTGCCTGAAAAGCCAATAAACCCCGGCACCCAACCCCTTACGCCATATTGTGGAACACTTTATTCACGTCTTCATCCTGTTCCAGCCTTTCGATGAGCTTGCTTACGTCTTCAGCCTGTTCATCGGTAACAGGAACCGTGGTGGTAGGGATCCATTCCAGTTCAGAACTGATGGGACTCAGCCCTTTGTCTTCCAGTGCTTTTTGCAGATTGCCAAAATCCACGAAAGCACAGCGTAAAACAATGATCGGGTTACCCTGGTCATCGGTGCTTTCACCCAGTTCGTCCAGACCATGATCGATGAGCTCGAGTTCCATCTCATCCATATCCAGTCCTTCCGGTTTCAGTTTGAAAACCCCCATTTTTTTAAACTGGAAGCTTACGCTGCCACTATTTCCCAAAGCGCCATGTCCTTTGTTAAAATGACTTTTCACATTGGCCACCGTACGCACATGGTTATCGGTTGCGGTTTCAACCATCAGCGCCACTCCGTGTGGTGCATATCCTTCATACAATATTTCCTCATAGTTACTGGTATCCTTACCCATTGCGCGTTTGATCGCCGCTTCCACACGGTCTTTGGGCATCCCGACACTCTTGGCGTTTTGGAAACATCTTCTAAGCGCCGGATTCGTGGCAACATCCGGACCGTTGGCTTTTACCGCAATCACGATTTCTTTCCCGATCCGGGTAAACTGTTTGGCCATCCTGTCCCAGCGGGCAAACATGGTTGCTTTACGTACCTCAAAAATCCTTCCCATATAGTAATATTAAATTGAGTAATTGAAGGATGGCAAAATTAACGGTTGCGGCGAATCTGACCAACCTTATATAAAAAAACAGTCAGGCTCAGCCTGACTGTTTCAAAGTATCGGATAAACGATGCCTATTTAAGCTTGCTGTTGGCCTTACTATAGCCAAAATACACAACCAGACCGATCAGCATCCAGATAAATGCGGTCAGCAGGGTGCGGTTGTCCAATGAATAGATCATGGCTGAACAAACCAGGATGCCCAAAACCGGAACCAGTGGAACCAGCGGTGTTTTGAAGGGCCGAACCCTGTCCGGATCGTTTTTGCGCATCACCAGGACACCTACACAAACCAGCACAAAGGCAAATAAGGTACCGATGCTTGTCAGATCACCTGCCACACTACCCGGAATAAAGGCTGCAAATGCCCCCACAAATATGAACAGGATCATGTTGGATTTATACGGTGTTCTGAATTTTTTATGCAGATCGGAGAAAGCCTTGGGTAATAAGCCATCGGAAGACATGGTATAGAAAACCCGGCTCTGACCCATCAGCATCACAAGTATTACGGATGAGAATCCGGCGAGAATCGCAATGGTTACGCCTTTGGCCAACCAGCCATAGCCAGACATATAGGTTTCAATGGCATAGGCAACGGAAGCTTCCTTACCAGACTTTACAAAATCAGTATAAGGTGCCACACCCGTTAAGACATAGGAAAAGAGAATGTACAGAACCGTACAGATCACCAATGACCCCAGGATACCGATCGGCATATCTCTTTTTGGATTTTTGGCTTCCTGCGCTGCGGTGGAAACGGCATCAAAACCGATAAAGGCAAAGAATACGATTGCGGCACCGGTCAGTACGCCACCCCATCCGTGACGGAAAGTGTCGGCATAACTATACATGCTGCCATCTGGTTGCAGAGCAGGAGGCGCATCGGCAGGGATCATATAAGGTGTATGATTGGCCGGGTTGATAAATTTCCAGCCTACAAAGATGAATACGATAACGATGGCCACTTTTACAAATACGATGATGGCATTCACAAAAGCGGATTCCTGTGTCCCTTTGATCAGCAGGGCAGACAATACCAGAAGAATGAACAATGCCGGTATATTGATATAACCGTAATGCATCACATTGGCGGTGTCCAGCGCTTTTTCAAAAGGCGAGTGACACCATTCATAGGGTATCGATCCCAGGTTAAACTGTTCCAGTAGTTTGTTGAGAAACTCGCTCCAGGCAATGGATACGGTGGCAGCACCGAGTGCATATTCCAGTATCAGGGCCCAACCGATGATCCAGGCAACCAGTTCGCCCATGGTAGCATAGGCGTAAGTATAAGCACTGCCCGCAATGGGGATCATGGAAGCAAACTCAGCATAACACAGGCCCGCAAAAGCACAGCCTATCGCGGCTACAATAAAGGAAAGCGTTACCGCAGGTCCGGCATGTTCCCCGGCTGCAGCAGCCGTTCGGACAAACAATCCGGCGCCGATGATGGCTCCGATTCCCAGCGCGATCAGGCTTCCGGCACCCAGGGTTCGTTTTAACCCTTTTTCCGAATCATCTGCCTGGATCATTAAGAGATCCAATGACTTTTTTCTGAATAAGCTCATAGTACAGTTAGTTTTCTTTATGTAAAAAGTTTTGGAAAAATAGGCATTTCTGGCTTTTTTGCTTCAAAAGTTTTATAAATAGCAGGGAAGCGGATTGAAGAGAGCCTTTTCAACAGAAGTCTTATATTGCGAGACTAATTTGCCAGCGATATGAAGAAATCCAACCGGCTTACCCTATATATACTGATCTCCATGCTTGCCGGTGTATTGCTTGGCTATATTGTTCATACACAGGCCGGTCCTGCTTTTATACAGTCTTTCTCAAAAAATATCAACCTGCTGACCACTGTTTTTCTAAGATTGGTTCAGATGATCATTGCTCCCCTGGTTTTTTCTACCCTGGTGGTAGGGATTGCCAAATTGGGTGATTTGAAGACGGTGGGCCGGGTAGGGGGGAAAGCGATGTTATGGTTTATTTCAGCATCGCTGATCAGTTTGTTGCTGGGTATGCTACTGGTAAACCTGTTCAAACCGGGTATGGGTATCGATCTCAGTAATGCAGATGTGAACGGGGCCAAAGACCTGGTGGGTAAAACACAGGAATTCAATATCCAAAAATTTGTGGAACATGTATTTCCCAAAAGCGTGATTGATTCCATGGCCAACAATGAGATCCTGCAATTGGTGATCTTCAGTATATTTTTTGGCATTGCTACTGCTGCACTGGGGGATAAGGGTAAAATTGTGGTGAAGGGATTGGATGCGGTTGCACATGTGATCCTGAAAATGGTAGGCTATGTAATGAATTTTGCGCCCGTTGGCGTATTTGGCGCCATTGCGGCGGTGATCGCTACCAAGGGGTTGGAAATCTTTATTTTTTATGGGAAATACCTGTTGTATTTTATCACAGGTATCCTGTCCTTATGGATCATTTTATTATTGGTAGGTCTGCTGATCCTGGGTAAACGGATCCCCGAATTGTTAAACCGGATTACTTCTCCCCTGATCATTGCTTTCAGTACCACAAGCAGTGAAGCGGTATTTCCCAAGCTGACCGATGAACTGGAAAAATTTGGCTGCAAGGATAAGATCGTGGCGTTTATCCTTCCATTGGGATATTCGTTTAACCTGGATGGCAGTATGATGTATATGACATTTGCCAGTGTCGCCATTGCACAGGCATATGGGATACACCTGGATCTGGGAACACAACTGACCATGTTGCTGGTTCTCATGCTTACCAGTAAAGGGATTGCAGGTGTACCGAGGGCCTCATTGGTGGTGGTGACGGCAACCCTGGCTATGTTTAATGTTCCGGCAGAAGGGATTGCCCTGATCTTACCCATCGATCATTTTTGCGATATGTTCAGGACTGCCACCAATGTATTGGGAAATGCCCTGGCCACCAGTGTGGTGAGTAAATGGGAAAATTCCTTAGAACCGGCCATCGCCGAATAATCCAATCACATGTTATTAGATATCCTGATCAATACATCTTTCCACTGGAGCCAGTTATTGCAACCCCAGTTTTATATCGAGCATGGCGGATTATGGCTGATCCTCTTTGTGATCTTTGCGGAAACGGGTTTGTTCGTAGGATTTTTTTTACCCGGTGACAGTCTCTTATTCGTAGCCGGTATCTATAGCGCCAATATTGCCAATGAAATCTTCCCGACAGGCAATGAATACCTGGACCTGTTGGTCTTACTGGTATTGATCGCCGCCGCAGGTATTGCGGGTAATGCAGTGGGGTATTGGTTTGGAAAAAGAGTCGGTCCTTCCATGTATGGATGGAAAGAAAATATTTTATTCAAACAGCGTTACCTGAAAGAAGCCCATGACTTTTATGAAAAACATGGCGGTGGTGCCATTGTGATTGCGAGGTTTATTCCCATCGTCAGGACATTTGCCCCCATTGTTGCGGGTATCGTGCGGATGGATCGCAAAAAATTTGTTTTCTTCAATATGGTGGGATCTGTTGCCTGGGTATTCAGTATGTTGTTTGCCGGGCATTTTTTACAGAAATGGATATTCGCCGAATATGGTTTCGATTTGAAACAACATCTGGAAGTGATCGTTTTGGGAATCGTACTGGTTACCAGTGGTCCTGTTATGATCAGATTGTTGTTGGGGAAAAAGAAAAATCCTGCTGATTAACCCATGATACAAAGGACACCGAAAGTATACGGCGTTTTTTCACTACCCGTGATCGTGGGGGCTCTGGGTTTTTTTGTGGATGTATATGACCTGCTGTTGTTTTCCATCATCCGCAAACCCAGCCTGGCTTCCCTTAATCTTTCCCCAGAAGAGATATTATCCAAAGGTGAACTCATCATCAGTATCCAGATGATCGGTTTGCTGTTGGGGGGTGTGATATGGGGTATCATGGGTGATAAAAAAGGCAGGCTCAGCGTGTTGTTTGGTTCCATCCTTTTATACTCTCTGGCCAATATTTTTAATGGCATGGTCCATACAGTTCCCCAATATGTGTTGATGCGTTTTCTGGCGGGCGTAGGACTGGCGGGAGAACTGGGTGCCAGCATCACACTGGTTAGCGAGATGCTGCCCAAAGAAAAAAGGGGGATCGCCGCATCTGTTATCGCCGTGGTTGGTGTTATGGGGGCTATCACGGCATTCTTTGTATACGAAGCTTTTCAGGACTGGCGTTTGTGTTTTTATATCGGAGGCGGCATGGGGCTTTTGTTACTGGTACTCAGGGCCAATATCATGGAGAGTGGCATGTTTGCAGAAGTAAAGGAGTCCGGTGTAACCCGGGGTAGTTTTATCTTTCTTTTTTCAAAAAAAGAGCGGGCACTCCGTTATCTCAAAGGCGTACTGATCGGTTTGCCGGTTTGGTATGCCATAGGAATCCTGGTAACCTTTTCTGATAAATTCGGAAAAGAGTTTGGCATTGATGGAGTGGACCCGGGTAAAGCCATCATGTTCCAATACATTGGAATCGCTTTCGGCGATCTGAGTGCCGCACTCATCAGTAACTATTTCAAAAGCCGCAAAAAGGCTTTGTACTTGTTTTTCGGGATCCTGAGTGTCTGTACGATACTCTATTTTTTACAGGGTATTTTCCCGGGAACGCCACAAACCATGTACCTGCTCTGCATCGGACTCGGATTTGGTGCCGGTTTCTCAGTTTTGTATATTACCATGTCAGCCGAACAGTTCGGCACCAATCTGCGGGCTTCCACGGCGATTTCAATACCCAATGTGGTTAGGGGGATGTTGCCATTAATTATTTTGCTGCATAAAGGATTGAGAAATCTGACGGGTAATTATGTTACCGGCGGCTGGCTTACCGGTATCCTGATCATGCTGATTGCAGTATGGGCTGCCTGGCATACAAAGGAGAGTTTTGCAAAAGACATGAATTTTCTCGAAGAATAATGACTACCTATAAATCACTGACATGACAGAAAAAAAAGTTTCGGTTTTCTCACTGGCTGTTGTGGTAGCCGCGCTGGGCTATTTTGTAGATATCTATGATCTGCTCTTGTTCAATATTGTCCGGGAACCCAGTTTACAGGCCATTGGAGTGGAACTGAGTGATAAGGCACAGGTATTGGTGGCCAGTACAAAGATCATCAACTGGCAGATGGTGGGTTTGCTGATCGGGGGAATCATCTGGGGAACCATTGGAGATAAAAGAGGACGGTTAAGCGTTTTGTTCGGATCCATCGCCCTGTATTCTGTGGCCAATTTTTTCACTGCCTATGTTCAGACCGTTGACCATTATGCCTGGGCCAGATTTATTGCCGGTATCGGGCTGGCTGGTGAATTGGGTGCCGGTATCACACTGGTTAGCGAATTGCTGCCCAAAGATAAAAGAGGCATTGGAACATCATTGGTAGCGGGGATTGGTTTGTTTGGTGCTGTATTCGCTTATTTTATTTATCAGGTATCCGGTGATTGGCGCTTATGCTATAAGATCGGAGGGGGATTGGGCGTAGTCTTATTAATCCTCCGGATCTCAGTTTCGGAAAGCGGTATGTTCCATGCGGTAAAACAACAGGCACATATACAAAGAGGGAATTTCCTGATGTTTTTTACGAATGCAAAAAGATTCCGGAAATATTTTCTGGCCATACTGATCGGCTTACCCACCTGGTATGTAATTGGGGTGCTGGTCAACCTGAGCAATCGTTTTGCCAGGGATCTTTACGGGGATAACAGGATTGACAGCGGGAAGGCGATCATGTTCGCCTATGTGGGTATTGCCATTGGTGACATCCTGATCGGTCTGGTGAGCCAGTATTTTAAAAGCCGTAAAAAAGCCCTGCTGAGTTTTATCGTGTTATGTATCGCCGGGTTGATTTTATTTTTTAGTCCATTTAACCATACGGATACAAGCATGTATGCCATTTGTACCTGGCTGGGTTTCAGTACCGGATTCTGGGCCATATTCATCACCATGGGTGCAGAACAGTTCGGCACCAATCTGCGGGCTACCGCTGCCACAACCATACCCAATATGGTAAGAGGCGCACTACCCCTGATCAACCTGATGTTTCTGGATCTTTTTCAGAAATCCTGGGGATGGAACCTGTTGAAAAGCGGCATGATAACCGGTGTCATCATCATGGGTATCACGCTGATAGCCGTTTATTTTACGGAAGAAACTTTTCATAAGGACCTGAATTATGTGGAGGACTAGCCCCTGATTCTTTCCTGGCCTCTTTTAACCAGCTGAATAACCCGGTATCTTTGAATCATGAAATTCCTGATTATCCGTTTTTCCTCCATTGGTGATATCGTACTCACAACACCGGTGATACGTTGTCTCAAGGAACAGGTGCCGGATGCGGAAGTACATTTTCTTACCAAGGAAGTCTACCGGGGTCTGGTAAATACCAATCCGTATATTGATAAAGTCCAGGTACTGGGAAGCAGCTGGGACCTGATGATGCACCAGCTTGACCATGCGCAATATGATGTGATCATTGATCTGCATCATAATATCCGGACCCTTCGGATCAAAAAAGCGTTATCCTATGCCAGGTCTTATTCCTTTGATAAGCTGAATATAAAAAAATGGCTGCTTACGGCTTTCAAAATCAACCGTCTGCCCGACATACATATTGTAGAAAGGTATCTGGATACGCTAAGCAATTTTTCTGTTGTAAATGATGGAAAGGGGCTGGACTATTTTATTCCGGAAAAGGATCAGATCCGGGATACCGACCTGCCGATGTCGCATCGTTTTGGATATATAGGTATTGTGATCGGTGCAGCCCTGCCTACCAAACAAATGCCTGTTCATAAACTAAAGGAGCTTTGCGCGGGTATCCGTTTTCCCATCGTATTGCTGGGTGGACCCGAAGATAAAAAAGCAGGGGATGAAATCGCAGCCATTGATCCGATCGGGATCTACAATTCCTGTGGCAAGTTTTCCATCAACGAAAGTGCACATATGGTTCAATTGGCCAGACTGATCATTACCCATGATACAGGCCTGATGCATATTGCTGCCGCTTTTCAGAAACCCATATTCAGCATTTGGGGAAATACGGTTCCCGGATTTGGCATGACCCCCTACTATGGAACTGCTGAAAAAAAAGAACAGCGTTTTGAAGTCGGTCAACTGTCCTGCAGGCCCTGTAGTAAGATCGGATACCAAAAATGTCCCAAAGGCCATTTCAAATGCATGGAATGGCAGGATACGGCGACAATGGCTAAACAGGTAGAATCATTCCTGAATCAGTGGCAGGCTGACAGAAAGGGTCATGTAATGAAGCGTTGAAATCAGATCGCTTAACCAGCAATACGTGATTAGACCTTTTTTAGTAACTCGGCAACATTTCTCACTTCCAGTTTGGTCATGATATTTTTACGGTGTGTCTGCACCGTCAGCTCACTGATAAAAAGTTTTTCCGCAATCTCCTTACTGGTGAGACCTTCTTTCAGTAAAGCGATGATATCTTTTTCACGGGAACTTAATTTTAGCCGCTGGCTGAATTTATCGGTACTATGGTGGTTGTCTTTGTTGATGATGGGATCAAAAAAGCGGTTCCCTTCTTTCAGTTCATTTAATGCCTTTAACAGGGTTTCCGTACCCGAATTCTTGATGACATAGGCATCCAGGCTTGCACTGTTGAGATCCAGCTGTACATCTTCCGGCATATACATGCTCAGGATCATGATGCGGGTGGCAGGGTATTTCTTTTTTATGAGCGGAAGCAATTGAAGCCCGTTGATCCCCGGCAGATTGATATCCAGGATGATGATGTCCGGCTTATGCAGGGCCAATGTGTCCATTACCTGGTTACCATCTTCCAAAGTAGCCACAATATTGTATTCGGGATAGGGAAGCAGGGCATTCCGGATACCTGCAGAAAAAAATGGGTGATCGTCAACGATTAAAATACGGATATCTGAATTCATCGGGTAATATGGGAAACTCTATTGATACCCTGCAGCCATTATTCGGCTGAGAATCAACAGCTAATTTTCCATTTACGAAAATAATCAATTGTTGTATTTGAGCGTAACCCAAACCGGATTTGTTTAACGATTTTTCGAATCCGACCCCATTATCTTCAATAAAAACGGAAATCAGTTCATTTTCAAGGATCAATTGGATGATAGCTTCGGAAGCCCCGGAATGTTTGATGATATTCTGGATCAGCTCCTGCAGGATATTATACATCATCAATTCATACCGGAACGGGATCTTGTTCCGGGATCCGATGTTTTCAAATTGGATAAAGAGTCCTTTTGACTGGTTTACTTTGTCCACAATCTGCCGGATGGCATTCACAAGCCCTTTTTCCTGGAGCAATAAGGGGGAAAGACTGTGGGAAAACGCCCTTACCTCATCTGCCAGGTTGCTGATATCCGTAATGGCAGTATGGATTTTATCTTTTGTCTGATCGGGCAGTTGTTCCAGTTGAGAAGCTTCCAGATTCAAACGAAGGGTGGAAAGCCTGGCTCCGATGGAATCGTGCAGCAAACTGCTCAGGCGTTGCATTTCCTTTTCCTGGTAATCACTGATGCTTTTATA
>JAGWTX010000581.1 GCA_028875955.1 Bacteroidota bacterium
ATTTACCGGTTTCCTTTTTTTTGCATCATTTTGGTGGTTTGGGTGGATCCATCATGACTCCAGCCCGGGGCTTTGGTGAGGTATTGCCAGGTATGTTTGGGGGATCTTTTGATGTCGTTTGCCATCCGGATCCATTCATGGAACGCCACTTTCACGGGATGGAAGGTCTCTACATTTTTGGTCAATCCATAAGTAGGACGGAAGATCTCTTCCTGGTAAGTCCCGAAGATCCTGTCCCAGATGATCAGGGTACCTGCATGGTTCTTATCCAGGTACAACAAATCGGAACCGTGGTGTACCCGGTGGTGGGAGGGGGTATTGAAAATAAATTCAAACCATCGGGGCAAACGCTGTATCGCTTCTGTATGGATCCAGTATTGATAGAGTAAACTGATCGATTGCATCAATAACACCATTCCCGGCTGAAAACCCAGCAAGGGCATCCACACCCAGAATAGGAAAGTACCGGTGATATTTCCTGTCCAGTTTTGACGCAAAGCTGCAGCAAGATTGTATTTCTGCGAACTGTGGTGCACGGCATGGGAAGCCCAGAAAAAACGGACTTCATGACTGATCCGGTGAAACCAGTAATAAGAAAAATCATCCGCCAGAAAACAAAGTGCCCATGTCCACCAGGCCGAGACCGGTAAGTTGAAAATGTGGTATTGATACACCCACACATATACCAACAACAAAATCGATTTGGTAACCACCGCCATTGCCAGGTTACCCAGACCCAGACTGATACTGGTTGCCGTATCTTTTGCTTCAAACAGTTCCTTTTTGGTCTGGTAGGCATAAAAGAACTCCACTGCCATTAAAAGGATAAAAGCAGGAATGGCATTGACCAGTATGTCTGGAAAATGGGTCAATGGATTGTATTATCAGGGTTTGGTATATCCAACATAATAGGTATGGGTGGTTTTGATCCGTAACTGGTCATCTGTAAAACTGACTTTTTTGTACTCTTTGAATTTTCCTTCTTTATCGAGAAAACCAATCAGACAGGTGAAAGGTTGATTCCCTTTTTGCAAAACAGGTTTCGGCGCATAACCCAGGTTGGGAAAACTGACCGAATCATTTACCCTTACTTCCTTGGCCTGGATACGTAAACTGTATACAAAGGTCTTTGGGGTTTCATATAACTCCACGGCAAATTTCCAGTCGTTCAGTTCATCCCCGATGGGTTCACTGAACCGGGCAGCGGGTGTGGTTTTCGGGTTGGTTCTTACAGGAGGTACTGTATCTTTTGGAATGACGACAGTCTGGTTGGACTGTCCGGTATCTTCAGGTTGATCTGAATGACAAGCTGCCAGGAATAACATTGTGGTAAATAAAAGACGGGACCTCATATTTAAAAATAACATCTTCTGCTGATTTGAAGGGTTATTTACATGAAAAATCCCGGCCAAAAAACCGGGATTGTATCAATAGGCTAAGAGAAATGCTTTATTTTTTTTCGGATACACCGCTCAGGGAGATCTTAAAGTTTTTATGCCCGTCGAAATACGTTGCGTATTTCGCATAGACATCGGAGGGTTGTTCCTTACCATTGATCATCAGCTTGCCATCGGTCAGTTCAACGGTAATGTTTCCGTTCTCAGCCAATCCGTCTTTTTGCATCGCTTTCACCATTTCCTGTAAACCTTCGGGTTTTGCATCAATGGTCATATTCACATTGGCTGAATCGTTGTTCATCACTTTGATCTCCATTTTCTGTTCCATCAGTTGATGGGTACGGGCTTCTGATTTATGCAGGGTAGCCAGGGTAGGAGCAATCACCAATGAAACGATCGACATCAGTTTGATGAGGATATTCATGGAAGGTCCGGAAGTATCCTTAAAAGGATCACCTACCGTATCACCGGTAACGGAAGCCTTATGGGGTTCTGATTTTTTGTAAAAGATCTCACCATTGATTTCCACACCTTTTTCAAAAGATTTCTTGGCATTATCCCAGGCACCGCCGGCATTGTTCTGGAACATACCCATCAGTACACCGCTTACGGTAGCACCGGCGAGAAATCCACCCAATACTTCGGGTCCGAAAATAAAACCAATGATGATGGGAGAGAGGATCGCAATCGCACCGGGCAACATCATTTTCTTCAATGAGGCTTCGGTAGAGATCGCCACACATTTGTCATATTCGGGTTTTCCGGTACCTTCCATGATACCCG
>JAGWTX010000582.1 GCA_028875955.1 Bacteroidota bacterium
ATTGTTACCAATTTCAGCGACAAAAGAATACCCCAGAAAGATGTATTGCCCAAGAAAATCAAATGGGGTAACCTGCTTATCTTTTTTGCCTTATTCGGATTGGCGGGTTATTTGTCAGAATCTGCCAGCCGGCAAAACTGGCCTTACCGTAAAGCCTATAACCTGTTTGAGAATGCCTATCGTAACGGAAGCCTGGTTTTTGGAGGAGGTGATGTATTGATGCCCTATATGTACGAGAACCTGGTTTCCCGCCCGGAAACCAAACGGGTCCAGGATACACGCCGCAAAGTAATCAGAATGACCCGGGAGGATTTTTTAACCGGGTGGGGCATTGTCCGGGCCATTCCCGGACCCGTATTTTCGATCGGATCATTTACAGGAGGCATGGTGCTCAGGTCGGAAGGACCCTTTATGCAACTGCTGGGATGTATCATCGGGTCGATCGGAATTTTTCTGCCCAGTGCCCTGCTGGTGTTATTTTTCTTTCCTGTATGGCATAACCTGAAAAAATATGCCGTCATTTTCCGTTCCCTCGAAGGGATCAATGCAACGGTGGTGGGGATCATGGCGGGTGCTACCTGTTATCTGATAAAAGACACTTTTCTGAGTTCACTGATAGAAGGACAAACCATTGGCTATTGGGATCTGGCACTGGTCATTCTCACTTTTCTCCTCCTGAGCAGTAACCGGATACCCGCCCCATTTATCGTGGTGGGTTGTTTGTTGTTGGGCTGGTTGGTATAAGCCCCGATTTTCCCCGGATCTCCACATTCAAAAATGGGGTATTCTCTTGTGTTATTGCAGAAATCCTGTATATTAGAGTATGGTCACCATTGCATTATACAACCTCAAAGGCGGCGTGGGTAAAACCGCTGCCACCATCAATCTCGCGTATTTAGCAGCCAAGGAAGGTTATAAGACTTTGATCTGGGATATGGATCCCCAGGGCTCTTCTTCCTTTTATCTGGGTAAACAGGCTTCTGCAAAAAATGAATCCAGAAAACTCCTGAACAGCGAACTCGATCTGTTAGATGCGGTTCAGCAAACGGGTTTTGAGAACCTGGATATCATTCCTGCCGACCTGTCGGCCAGGCATGCGGATGTTTTACTGCATGAAATGAAACAATCCAAACGGAAGATCGCATCGCTGCTTAGCGGGTTGAAAAAGGAATACGATCTCGTCATATTGGATTGCCCACCCGGAATTTCCATCCTGCATGATGCGATTTTCACGGGGGTTGACTGGATACTGATGCCGAATATCCCCACAACATTATCGATACGCTCTTATGAAATGGTTTCTGCCTATTTCAAGGAACATGACCTGGATGCATCCAAGATCAAGTGTTTTTTCAGCATGGTGGATCACCGGAAAAACCTGCACCATGAAGTGATGAACAGTTTTTACAAAGACAAGTTCTTCCTGAAAAATTATATTCCTTATCTGAGTGATGTAGAAAAAATGGGCATTAACGAAGCGCCTCTGGAAACCTATGCCCCCAGCAGCTATGCGGCGCAATGTTACCGCGATCTTTGGAAGGAGATCCGTAAAAACTGTATTGAATAAGCCATAAGCCCTTCCGTCCAAGAAAGTAAAGAGAAAAACATGAATCGAGAATTGACCTCCTGGTACAGTCCCGCACTGGGAAAAGAAATGCCTATTGCCGCTTATGGTCATTATGGCTTTGCGTTGTTGCTCATACCCACCGCAGCGGCAGACTATCTGGAATATGAACGCTTTCAGCTGATAGATGCCCTCTCACCCTATATCAAAGCCGGTAAATTACGGGTGTTCAGTATTGATAGTATGAACAAGGAAAGCTGGATGAACAATGAGATGATTCCCGAACATAAGGCCATCCGGCATAACCAGTTCAATGAATATGTGTTTAATGAAGTGGTTCCCTTTATCCGCAATGCAACCAGTCAGGAAACGATGGTCTATACCTGCGGCGCCTCTTTTGGAGCATTGCATGCGATGAACCTGTTTCTCAAAAGACCGGATATCCTGAATGGAGCCATCAGTATGAGCGGGGTGTATAACCTGACAGAATATACCAAAGGCTTTTTTGACGACCAGGTTTATTACAATAGTCCCGAACATTATTTGCCCAACCTGACAGACAACTGGTATCTGGAAAAGATCCGGGCCAGTCATCATATCCACATCTATTCCGGT
>JAGWTX010000026.1 GCA_028875955.1 Bacteroidota bacterium
ACCAATGCAAGGGAACTCATCCCCCCCCACTGTATAAACTTCCTGCGGATTTCCTGCGGATTATTTGTATTTGACATGATCGTTGATTATAAACGGATGAAAGAAATATAGAAAGCCTGTACCTGTAAAACGATAACAGGCTTTCCAGATTCAATGCCTATACCCCGTAGTCGCGTTATTACTTTTTGAACGTACGGATATAGTTGATCAGATTCCAGATATCTTCATCACCATCCACTTTTTTCTTAAAGCTGGGCATGTCTGACCGGCCTTCAGAAATTTTATAGAAGAGATTTCCATTACTCAGTTTCTGGAAAGCGGCTACAGAGAAATCGCCTGGTTCGGTTTTTAACTGTGCGGCTTTGGATCCGTCACCCAGACCATTTTTTCCATGGCAGGATTGACAATGTTTGGCCCAGAGTTCCTTTCCTTCTTTCAGGGAAGAAGCATCAGATTTGATGGGATTGGTCATTTTCTCGAATTTGTCCGGTACAGGCCAGGGTTTTGCACCTTGTTTAAAGGCGCTGAATGTTAAGGCCAGCGCAGCTACTGCCAGGAAGAAGGAAAATTTTGAAATACTAGTTTTCATATTTGATGGTTTTTGTTGATTGAATTAGAAATTCCACAAATGGGTAATATTGAAACCAATCAGGATTTGTCCTTTTGTAAAATCATTTTGCTGAATCATTTGTTGTTCAGTGGTAAAATACTATTGTCATTGCCTGCAAAAACCTTGAATTTGGATTATTGGTCGGAAGCTGTGCAAGCGGCTGATCATCATTCAAAACCGGCTTTTGGTTGTTCCTGGCACTACTGACAAAATATCCTGTCAGAAGTTTGGCTGGTGAAAAACCCAAAAACATTGTGTGTTTATGCGGTTTCATAATTGTAAAGTTGATTTTTAGTGCGTAATGTTTCAGTATGTAAATTTTCAATGAATTTGAGTTGCCTATCCATGACAAGGGTCACATGGAGATATGATATTTATCATGTAACTGATTCCAAGAATAGCGTCTAATACAATGATTTACACTGCTTTGCGTAACGTAACCTGAAATGGATCTAAACTTTTCTACCGATTTTATACAAAAACCACTGACCGGAAAACTCCCTATCGGAGTAGCATGTAAAATAAGCCTGCTACACAAGCATCTGTTTATACCTGTGGCTTGATTTGTTACATATATGACAGTTGTCAAAAAAAGGGCAGTGTTTGTATCCAATCAATGGCTTGCCTGTTTCCTTTGAAACAAACATAAGTTCAGTAACTTCATCCCTAATCTTTTCCCTTCCACTCAAACCTATTGTATGTTCCCATTTCGCTGTATTGTTACTGTATGCATTGTATTTGCGCTGTTTTCCTGTAGTCAAAAAAACACAATGCCCGATCCTCAGGATGGATTATCCGCCTTTAGTGCGGATAGTTTGAAATTGCATGTATCTGTCCTGTCCGCTGATTCATTTATGGGCCGGAAACCCTTTACCGAAGGAGAAACCAAAACGATTGATTATCTCCAGAAACAATTTGCAGCGGCAGGTCTGGAACCCGGTAATGATAAAAGTTATCTGCAGGAAGTTCCCATGATGAATCTCGTAACCAAAGCGGCACCCTCGATGAATGTGATGTCCCCCAAAGGAAATTTTACACTGAAGGCTTTTGATGACTATGTGATCTGGACAGATAAGTCCGATCCCGAAATCACGCTCAATCAGAATGACCTGGTATTTGCCGGATATGGCATCGTAGCACCTGAATATAACTGGAATGATTATGCCGGTCTGGATGTAAAAAATAAAGTGGTCATGGTGATGGTAAATGATCCGGGATACGCTACAGGCGATACGGCTTTAATTAAGGGAAAAACCATGACATATTACGGAAGATGGACCTATAAATTTGAAGAAGCTGCCAGACAGGGTGCTAAAGGATGTCTGATCATACACAATACCGCAGCAGCCAGCTATCCTTTCAGTATTGTTCAGAATAATTTCAACACTTCCCGGCTGCAACTGGATAACCGGGGAAAAGAATCTAAAAATTGCGATGTGGTGGGTTGGTTAACCGAACCTGTCGCCAAAAGACTCATGCTGGCGGGTGGTATCGACACCAATTTACTGGCAAAAGCGCATGAAAGGGGGGCCAAACCCGTTGACCTGCACCTCAAACTTTCTACCAGCATGCAGGTTAGTGTCAGTTATAACAAATCGTATAATGTGATCGGGAAAATCACAGGAAGCAAATACCCGGATCAGGTAATTATCTATACCGCACATTGGGATCACTTGGGTATCGGAACGCCGGATGAAAAAGGGGATTCCATTTACAATGGTGCATTTGACAATGCAAGTGGAACAGCTGGTCTGCTGGAACTCGCAAGGGCCTTTAAAAGCATGAAGCGGGCACCAGAAAAATCCATCGTTATCCTGGCGGTAACCGCGGAAGAACAGGGGTTACTGGGTTCTGCCTATTATGCACAAAACCCGGTCTATCCCATAGACAAAACCGTTGCGGATATCAATATCGATGAACTCAACCGTTTTGGTAAAACCAAAGACCTGGTGGTGATCGGTGAAGGCCAATCGGAACTGGAAGATATCCTGAAAGAAGAAGCCCAAAAAATGGGGCGCTATATTGCCTATGAACCACACCCAGAAGCAGGAGGATATTACCGGTCAGACCATTTCAGTTTTGCCAAACAGGGGATACCTGCCATTTTTATAGAGGGTGGGATTGATGTGGAAGGGAAGGGAAAAGAATATGGTAAAAAGATGGAGGATGATTTTAATGACCATCACTATCACCGCCCTTCAGACGAATATGATGCGTCTACCTGGACAATGGAAGGCGGGATAGATGACCTCAAACTCTTGTTCCAGTTAGGGAAACGAATTGCCTTTACCGAAAAAATGCCTGAATGGAAACCGGGTTCGGAATTTAAGGCGATCCGGGAGGGCAAAAAATAATGGGGTTTATTAAGGTAGTTTTAAAGCCGGCCAGGTAAAGAAAAGCCAATAAGCAGTAAATTTAGAACCCATAACCCCTAAAACGATTGTCATATGAAAGGTTTTCCCTTGAACCGTCGCCGTTTTATCAAAAACACTGCTGCGACCGCCACCGGTATGGTATTTCTTTCTTCCCTGCCCAAAAAGTCAATGGCTGGTTTTCAGCCGGCAGCCAGGATCCGTTTCTCCGTAATCAATATCAACCATGGTCATATCTATGGAATGGTAGGCGCGGTTATCAGGGGTGGAGGAGAACTGGTATCCGTCTATGCCAAGGAACCCGATCTGCTGGCAGGTTTTACCAAACAATTTCCGAAAGTAAAAGTAGCTTCCAGTCAGCAGGAGATTCTGGAAGACAATACCATCCAGCTCATTCTCAGCTCGGGTATACCGGATGAAAGAGCTCCCCTGGGTGTGGAAGTCATGAAACACGGAAAAGATTATCTGGTTGACAAACCCGGTATCATTACGCTGGAACAACTTTCCGAAGTACGCAAGGTGCAGAAAGAGACCAAAAGGATCTATTCCATCATGTTCAGTGAACGTTTCGAGAATAAAGCAACCGTTAAGGCAGGCGAATTGGTAAAAGCCGGAGCCATTGGAAAAGTGATACAGACCATCGGTCTGGGACCACACCGCATAAGCCTGAGTTCAAGACCCGACTGGTTTTTTGATAAAAAAAGATACGGCGGGATCATCACCGATATCGGATCACACCAGTTTGACCAGTTTCTGTTTTTTACAGGTTCCACCAAGGCGGAAATAGTTGCTTCTCAGGTTGGAAACCTCTATCATCCCCAATACCCCAAATTCGAAGATTTCGGAGATATCATGATGCGGGGTAATGGGGGTACAGGTTATATCAGGGTTGACTGGTTTACCCCAGACGGTCTGAAATCATGGGGGGATGGACGTCTGACCATCCTGGGTACCGATGGTTTTATCGAAGTGAGAAAGAACATTGATATCGCACTTCATAACAGTTCCAACCATTTGTATATGGTGAATCAAAAAGAAACCGTTTACATGGATTGCAACCAGGACCCGCTCCCATTCGGTGGATTATTGGTGGATGATATCCTGAACCGGACAGAAACAGCCATGCCCCAGGAACATTGTTTTCTGGCAACCGAAATGGCATTACTGGCACAAAAACATGCACAGGTCATTCATTCAGAAAAATAATACCGGACAGATAGATTTCATTTTCCCATATCGTAATTTCCTTAAAACATTTATGAAGCGTTCTCACTGGTTTTCAAAAATAACGATCCACTTTCTCAATGGATGGATATCCCTGCCAGGATTGGGATTGTTTTTTCTGGTAAGCAGTTGCCAGTCACACCCGGAAAAAACAGCGCTGGAACTGGCAAAAGACTCAGCACTCTCCTGCCATAGCAATATCCCATCCAGGTTTTCAACCGTTTCCGGACAAGACAGCAATTCTCAAATAAAAGGGAAAACCACGGCCAGTCACGAAGGAATGGTTTTTATACCTGCAGGTGAAACACAGATGGGTGCAAACGATCAGGAAGGAAGAAAAGATGAATACCCGGTGCATACGGTTCAGTTAAAAGGTTTCTGGATCGATTGCACGGAAGTCACAAACAGGCAGTTCAGTGAATTTGTAAAAGCTACCGGTTATATTACCACTGCCGAAAAAGCGATTGACTGGGAAGAAATGAAAAAACAATTGCCGCCCGGCACACCCAAGCCATCCGCAGATCAGCTGGCGCCGGCATCATTGGTGTTTATAAAAAATTCACAGGCTTCGAATCTGGTTGATTATTCGCAATGGTGGAAATGGGAAAAAGGTGCTAACTGGCGTCATCCTCAGGGAATGGGTTCTGATCTCAAAGGCAAAGAGGATTATCCCGTAGTGCAGATCAGCTGGTTTGATGCAGAAGCCTATTGCAAATGGGCCGGAAAACGTTTGCCCACTGAAGCAGAATGGGAATATGCCGCCCGGGGCGGACAAAAAGGTAAAAAATATCCCTGGGGAAACGAGGATCCCGAAACAGGCAAACCCAAAGCCAATACCTGGCAGGGAACTTTTCCCGCTGTCAACACAGACTGGGATCATTATGACAGAGCAGCCCCGGTCAGGTCATTCCAGCCAAATGGTTATGGATTATATGATATGGCGGGAAATGTATGGGAATGGTGCAGCGACTGGTACCGACCGGATTATTACCAGCATTCAGCAAAAATAGAACCTGCCGGACCGGAAAACAGTTATGATCCCGATGAACCTACCATTCCCAAAAAAGTGGTCAGAGGCGGATCTTTTTTATGCAATGCATCCTATTGTAAAGGATACCGGGTTACCTCGCGTATGAAATCCTCACCGGATACAGGACTGGAACATACGGGGTTCAGATGTGTAGCGGATTAACCCTGGATCTTGAAAACCAAGCTGAATCTTTAGTACTTACGCCATATGAAAAAAACAATCCTCTTACTAAGCCTGAGTTTGCTCATGCTTGTTTCCTCACAGGCACAGGACATCCTGAAAGCCGCCCGTCAATTCATCAATACGCTTGATGAAGACCAAAAAACGAAAACCCTTTTCCCCTTTGATGGCGAAGAACGGTATAACTATCACTTTGTTCCATTTGTAAGAAAGGGCATCACCCTGAATGAGATGAATGAAGTGCAAAAAAATGCGGCATTTACATTATTGCAAACCTGTCTGAGCAAACAGGCTTTCCAGAAAACCAATGAGATCAGAAACCTGGAACTGGTTTTAAAAGCAATGGAAAAAAGGAAACCGGATGATCATTACCGGGATACGGGTAACTATCATTTTTCCATCTTTGGGATTCCCGCGTCCAACACCATCTGGGGATGGCGTTTTGAAGGCCATCACATGTCGTTTAATTTTTCTGTGAACAACAACAGACTGGTTGCTGCAACGCCCGGTTTTCTGGGATCCAATCCTGGTTTTGTGAAAGAAGGTCCGCAAAAAGGCAAGGAAGTCTTACAGGATGAAACCGAAACCGGATATAGCTTACTTGCATCATTGAACCCTGACCAAAAAAAACAGGCTGTAATAGATAGTTCAGCACCGGCAGAAATTTTATCATCCGATAAAAGAAAATTATTACTGGAAAATCCTGCAGGTATCCCTTATTCAGCCTTATCGCCCCTTCAACAACAGGCATTTCTACAAATCGTCCAGCTTTATGTGCATCGGTATACAAAACTGTTTGCAGAAGATATGTTCAGGGAAATCCAGCAGGCCGGACTCGATCATCTCTGGTTTGCCTGGACAGGCAGTACCGAAAAAGGAATCGGTCATCCGCATTATTACCGGATCCAGGGGCCTACACTCCTGATTGAATACGACAATACACAGAATAATGCAAATCACGTACATTCGGTGATCCGCGACCTGAAGCATGATTTCGGAGGCGATGAATTACTTGAACATTACAGACAGGCGCACAGCCAATAAACTGAACCGATGAAACCATTTCTGCTTTTTTTCAGCATACTTCTCAGCCTTAGCATTGGATTTGCACAACAAAAACCTGCCTATGTCCTTTACAATGGGAAAGGAAAAAAAATGGGTTACAAAAAAATGATCCGGATACTAAAAGGGAAGGATATTATCCTTTTTGGCGAATACCATAACAACCCGATCTCACACTGGATGCAGCTGGAGCTGACAATGGCACTTCATCAGGACAGGAATCTGATACTGGGTGCGGAAATGTTTGAACAGGATAACCAGCAGGCACTGGATCTTTATCTTTCAGGAAAGATTTCGGGCAAAGGGCTGGATTCCATGGCAAGATTATGGAAAAATTATCCCACCGATTATGCCCCCCTGGTAAATTTTGCCAAAGAAAATCATTTGGTTTTTGCCGCCACAAATATCCCCAGAAAATTCGCAGCCCTGGTTGCCAGAGGCGGATTCGAAGCACTGGATACCCTTTCTACAAAAGAAAAAAGCTGGATGGCGCCCCTACCGATTGCTTATGACCCCGAGCTACCGGGCTATAAAAAAATGCTGGAAATGATGGGTGGTCATAGCGGGGCCAATTTACCCAAGGCGCAAGCCATCAAGGATGCCACCATGGCTTATTTTATTCTGAGGAACTATACAGCAGGTTCCACCTTTCTTCATTTTAACGGTTCCTATCATTCCGATAACCATGAAGGGATTGGCTGGTATCTCAGGAAAGCCCGACCGGATTTACAGTATGCCACAATCAGCACGGTGTCGCAGAAAAATATTTTGAAACTGGAATCTGAAAACAAGGGGAAAGCAGATTTTATTCTCTGTGTGGATGAGAATATGACCACCACCTATTAGCAGCTATTTTTGGTTATTTACCGGCCCTGATATTCAGAATCCGTGTTTTATATATCTATGAAAAGTGTTACATTGTTTTCATTAAAACCGGGTTATGTCAGTGAAACGTATTCTTGTTTTGTTCGGTCTTTTCGTATGCATCGGAACTGTGAACGCACAACAAACAAATTTTGACACGTATACGAATCAACTGTTTTTCAATATTTTCAAACCCAGACCGGATACGGCAATCGCAGAATTCTTAAGACGGTACACACCCTCACTCTATTTTAAACATCAAACGGGTAATACAACAGGGGATGCTTTAGGGAAAAAGGACTTCAGTCTGGAAATACATAGTTTCCTTTTCACCCACCACCCTTTTTTTCAGGCGAGTTTTACCAACGGAAAAATAGAGTTCTATTGCCAGCGGTATCCTGATCCCATCGGCACAAAAGTTTACGATGTAAAACTCTGGTTCACTTTTGATACACAGCAGGAAGCAGATATGGCATTTTCAAAATTGGTGGAGACTTATATACCCATCAGCACAAAGAAAAAAATCAGTAGCCTGAGCGGCTATCAACAGGCTGAATTCTCAGAAGAATCATCCCAAAACCTATTCAGCAAGATCAAGTTCCGCTATACGTCGGATAACCTTGACCAACACAGATACAAGATCCTTTTTGAAACGACCAACGACTTGTAAAGGTTTATTTCATTTTTTCTTTGGCCCAACCCAATGCAATTTGCAGTTGTTCCTCCCGGGTCATCGATGTATTGTCCAAAACAATGGCATCTTCAGCCATGCGTAAAGGACTTACTTCCCGGTTACTGTCCAAGTAATCCCGCATTTCCAGGTTGCTTTTCACTTCCTCAATCGTGATGGAAGGATTTTTTTCATACAATTCCTTGAACCGGCGTTCCACCCTGACTGCCGGATCCGCTGTTACAAATATTTTCAGTTCCGCATCGGGAAATACGGTTGTGCCGATGTCACGGCCATCCATCACAATACCTTTCTTCTCTCCCATTTTTTGCTGCTGGGCTACCCCGAAGGAACGAACTTCCTCTTTTGCCGAAACTTCACTCACATGTTCACTTACCAGCATATCCCTGATCAGCGCTTCTACATTCTCATCGTTGAGATACATATCCGCCTGACCCGTAAGTTCATTAAACTGGAAGTCCAGTGTGATTTCTCCCAAAGCCTTATGGATTTCCGTTTTGTTATTCCAGTCAACATGTTGTCGCAGGAAATAAAGGGTAATCGCACGGTACATAGCGCCGCTGTCTATGAATACATAATTGAGTTCACGCGCCAGTTGCCTGGCCAGTGTGCTTTTTCCACAGGATGAATAGCCGTCTAGTGTAATAATGATTTTCTTCATAGCAGAGACCCGGATCCCTAAGAGTAATGGGGCTGTAAAGTTGCATCAAATTATGGCAAACTCAAACTGAAATCCATAAAATAAAAAACCGGCGTTAAGGAACGCCGGTTATGACTCAGTTGTTTTTCAAATTCAGGAGGGCAATACAACCGTATCGATCACATGAATAACACCATTGCTTTGGTATACATCAGCAATCGTCACAGTAGCCATACCGCCTTTTTCGTCGGTCAATACCAATTTGCCGTCTTTCATGCTGGCTTTGAGGACGCCTCCGGAAACGGTTTTTAATTCAGCCATGCCATGACCTTTTTTTATGAGTTTGGCAATCGCTTTTGCATCCAGTCTTCCGGCCACCACATGATAGGTCAGGATTTTTGTCAGGGTAGCTTTGTTTTCAGGTTTTAACAATGTTGCCACTGTTCCTTTGGGTAATTTTTCAAATGCTTCGTTGGTGGGTGCAAATACCGTAAAGGGTCCTGCGCTTTCTAAAGTGCTGACCAGACCGGCCGCTTTTACGGCAGCTACCAGTGTCGTATGGTCTTTTGAATTCACTGCATTCTCAACAATGTTTTTGGTTGGATACATGGCAGCACCGCCTACTTCAACAGTTTTTTGTGCCATGGCTGCCTGGAAAATTACAGCAGACATCAGCATACACGCGATCTTTTTCATAATTGTTTAATCTAGGGTTGTTAAATGGTTTACCCCATTACTTACGAAAATGGAAAGGGATCGGTTTTCAATCAAAGAAAAAACAACCCCACATTCGCACTTGTCGAATAGGCGGGATCCGGAATAGATGGGAATACCTAACAGTTTATAAGGCAGAAAAAAGATCCGGAAAATCTGAAATCACGCCATTGACACCCATCTTTTTCAAGGCTTTGATTTGGGAAAGATCATTAACCGTCCAGGGTATCAGACTAATACCTGCATCATGACATTGTTTTACCAATAATTGTGTAACCAGTGAATAGGCAGGACTATAGATAGTGGGAATAAAACCCAGATCACGTAGTTGCAGTGCAAAAGGCTTTGAATCGGTATCTTCAACCAATAAAGCCGTTTTTATATCAGGATAATGCGTATGCAGATACTGAAGCGTCCTTATATCAAAGGACTGAATGATTACCCGTTTTTCGATGTGCTTTTCCCTGATAACAGCCACCAGCAGTTCCACAAAAGGGGCCGGCCGGGGATGATAGATATCATCCGTTGCAGGCTGGGTCTTTGTTTCAATATTGTATTGTGGCAAGGGTTTCTGGTGTGATATACAATATTGTTCCACTGAATCAATCATATCCCTCAGCAGGGGTTTCGGGACCTTTATTTTCTTTTGATTGGGAAACCTGGGATGTACTCTGGAACCCACATCATAACGGCTAACTTCTGCATAGTCCATTTGATATAGGTTCAGCTGCTTTTCTTCAGATGCTGAAACAGGGGACCCATCCGGGCGGGTACTGATTTCGTGATTGAAAAAAGGTTCATGACTCAATACCACCTGGTTGTCACGGGTAATGACGGCATCTGTTTCCAGTGTGGTCACTCCCAGGTCAATGGCATGCAACATGGCAGGTATCGTATTCTCGGGATACAATCCCCTGCAGCCCCTGTGCCCCTGTTTGTCAAAGTTGGTGGTCATCGATCTATTTGTGTTTTTGGGACCTGCGCAGGCGATAAAACAAATATTCAGCAGGATAAGAAGATATGTTTTCATAAAGGGAATAATTGATCTTTTCTTGCCTGCATTTCCTTTGAAACCGCTTGTGCATCCGCATCCCCCATGGCCAATTGCCGTATGATATTTTCATAGCTTGCCTGATCCCTGTTCTGGCTAAGTTTGGCTATGAAATCCATCGACTGGATGGAAATTTCAAATGCCACAATCGCCCTGGTCAATCGGTTGACATATTCGACAGAAAGCTTTGCATAGGATGAAGGCGAATCCGGATTATTTTCAAAATGGGTGGTAAGCTCATCCAGCATGAGTAGTAAATCTTTTTCATCCAGAAACCGGAGTGTTCCCCTTGCATGCACCGACATATAGTTCCAGGTGGATGCCTGCTGTTGTTGGCTATACCAACTGGCACTCACATAGGAATGCGGCCCTGTAAATACAACCAACACTTCATGATTCTGCAACAAAGCCCTGTGATGATCTGTCCCCTTCATGATGTGTGCACAGAGATACCATTGACCTTCCCTTTCCTTTATCAGGAATGGCAGCTGGGTGGCTACGGGTTTGGCCTCGGAGTCAACGGCCATCAACATCCCGAAGGGATAACGCCGCATGAATGCCAAAATTTTTTCAGGGTCTTTTTCCTGGTAATGCGGTAATGAATACATATACCGAAGATATAAAAGATAAAAACGCCCAAGTCATTTCTGACAGG
>JAGWTX010000583.1 GCA_028875955.1 Bacteroidota bacterium
AATCTGAGCCCCTTGTTTCGAAATGTACAGTCGCATTTTTTGCTTCAAATTGCAGTTTCAGCGTCTTCAGCACTTCATCTATTAATTGCGCCAGATCCACTTTTTCTTTTCTTAGCTCCATTTCGTGGTTTTCGAATAAGGACAATTTCAAGACCTTATCAACCAGTAAGTTGAGACGTTGCAATTCAGCAGCAGAGATTTCGAGGTATTCTTTTGTTTTTTCCGGGTGCTGTAAACCGCCAAAATTGCGGAGCGCTTCTACAGCAACACTCACCGTTGCCAGGGGGGTTTTTAATTCATGTGTGATATTGCTGATAAATTCATTCTTCATATCCGTAAGCTTACGCTGTGCCAGGAGGTTCCTGAAAAGAAAGACAAAAGCGGTTGTGGTAAATGCCACCAGAAACAGCGAAAACAAAATCTGCAACGAAATTTTCTGTAACAGATAGGATACCGGGTTTTCAAAACCCGCCTGGTACCAGTATGGATGAACAATCCCTACTGTGGCCGGGTTGGTGGTAAACTGTGCAGCGGGTATGGTGTCTTTTTTGTGAAGCGAATCTGCTTTCCCGGAATGAATCCGGAATTGAATAGCAATACCTGCTTTGGCAAGTTCTTTCCGGTAAATGGAATCTATTTTTTTTACCGGTAGCGTATCATCAAATGTCTTGCCATCCGTGATCATCCGAAAGATGGCGTTTGCCGGCTGCATCTCGATCCCTTTTTCTGTAAGCCCTATCCGCATATCATCCGGCGATTTCCGTATGATGATACCCGGGGTGGTACGCTGGATAATAACATTCCCTTCCTTTTGGGTTTTTCCCTCGTTTTGAAAACTATCCTTATCATTTTTCCTGTATTGAATCGTCACCTTCATCCCGGAAGCCACGCGATTGGGTAACCTGCCGGAATCCTTTTCCAGGGACAGGTTTGCATTGCCATGTGGATCAAGCGCAATTACACTAATCCTGGCAGGCTGCCGTGGATCCGGAATGAGATTCTTCCCGGAAGGGTTCGCAGACCTGACAAAGAGAGACGTATCCCCGAGCAGGGTGGTTTGGGTTGTCCAGCTGTGAAGGGAATCTTTTTTTCTCTTTTGAATCGCACCCGGCAATGCGGATGTTTGTTGCCGGATGGCATTGACTGCGTTGAGGACAAACAGGTTTTCAGCAGAATTGTTTCTAAAGAAAAATGTATCGGCCTTAAACCTGTCTACCTGCATTTTATAGATGACATCCCGGAATATGCCATTGGTTTCTTTTTTCAACCCCTCTTTCTCATCCTGATACAGCCGATTCAGCCAATAGAACTGAAAGGTTGCTATCAGCAGGATGGCAGCCACCAGGATCACACGGGAAATCTGTAAACTTTTCATTGGGTCCCTACAAATATAAAAAGCCTTTTCAGGGGAACCGGCTTTTATTAACCTTAATTAACCATTGAGCAAGAATGCTTAACGGACTGCGGAATTAGATTTGAACGATAAAATCAATTGAAATGAAAAAAACAATTTTCGTACTTACCGGCCTGATGGGGTTGGGCAATTTGTATGCGCAAGTCAGGGAAGGCACTGTTGTGTATGAGCAGAAGGTAAACATGCACAAAACCATCCAGGATGAGCAAATGAAGGCCATGCTACCGGAATTCAGGACCAATAAGTTCCAGTTATTGTTCAGCGACAGTGTTTCGGTTTATAAGATGGTACCGGAAGATGAAGCGCCAGACCCGTTTGGCGGTGGTCCAAGGATCGTGATCAGAATGGGTGGCGGTGGGGGAGACCTCTATAAAAACCTATCCCAGTCGAAATCGGTTCAGTCTTCGGAAGTAGGTGGCAAGAATTTCCTGATCACCGACAGTATCCGTCAACAACCCTGGAAGCTAAGCACCGAAACCCAACAAATCCTGGGCTATACCTGTCACAAAGCCACCTGCAAAATCATGCAGGCATCGCCAACCATGCGGCGGGTGATCATGAATGGCGGAGGAGGACCCGTTTCAGATACCACGCAGAAAGCCAGTGCAGGCAGGGAAGTTGAAGTGGTAGCCTGGTATGCAGATGATCTGTTAAGTCCGACAGGCCCAGAAAATTACGGACAATTACCCGGTGTGATCCTGCAACTGAATGTTGACAATGGTACAACGGTTTATACAGCAACCGAAG
>JAGWTX010000584.1 GCA_028875955.1 Bacteroidota bacterium
TTATAATGAATCCGCAACCCTTGGCAAACTCTTGAATTATCTGAAAAGAAATGCAGATCCCAATACTGAAATAATGGTAGTGGATGGCGGAAGTACCGATGACACAGTAAGGATTGCTACCGCTGCGGGAGTCAGGGTTTGCCAGTCTGTTCAAAAGGGCAGGGCCTCACAGATGAATGCCGGGGCCGCTTTGGCAAGGGGGGAGATATTATATTTTGTACATGCTGATAGTTTGCCGCCAACCTCCTTTTGTAAGGATATCCGTGAAGCCATTACAGCAGGACATGAATTGGGCAGATACCGGACCCGGTTCGACAGCAAAAAATGGTTGCTTGGATTGAATGCTTTTTTTACCCGATTCGATTTGTTTGTTTGTTACGGTGGCGACCAGACGCTTTTTATCACAAAAGCCCTTTTTGAGCAATTGGGAGGATACGACAAACAATTCCAAATCATGGAAGAGTATGAGCTGGTTGCCAGGGCAAGAAGAATGGCTCGTTATACAATACTTCCCAAAACGGTTTTGGTATCTGCAAGAAAATATACCAACAATAGCTGGTGGCGTGTCCAGAAAGCAAACTATACCATTATAAAAATGTATCGCTCAGGTGCCTCTCAGGATGAAATGGTCAAGCAATATAAAAAAATGTTGACCTTGGGGTAATCTGTAAGCAACCCTGTCCCGTACTTTAAGAGAGAAATAACCATATGCAAGAACTCATTACGGGAATACAACAGGCAGGGATTGGCGTTTCGAATGCCGATGAAGCAAAAATTCTATACAGGGATCTCTTTGGGATGGATGTACTGGTCTTTGATGATATTGCTTCGGCCTGCCTGATGAAACAATATACCGGCGGTAAGGAACATCAGCGAAGAGCCCTGCTTACGCTGAATTTACAGGGAGGCGGTGGATTTGAGATCTGGCAATTCCTGAGCAGAAAACCAGTCATGCCATTCAAACCCGGTATTCCGCAAGAGCCTGGTATTTATGCAGTAAAAATAAAGACCGCCGATATCCAGAAAGCCTACCGGCATTGTAAGGCGTTTCCACAAATGCAGGTATCAGAACCGTTTATTTTACCGGATCAACGACCCTCTTTTTGGGTCATCGACCGGTTTCACAATCGGTTTCAGATCATAGAAACACCAGGTGTTTTTAAAAAGACTTCACAGGTTTGTGGTGGCGTCATTGGAGCCGTGATTACAGTTTCCGAAATGGAACAGGCGTTGCAGTTTTATAAGCAATTATTACCAACTGCCTTTCAGGTTTACCAGAATAATTCGGTTCAATGGAATGGTTTTCAGCAGACAGATGAGTCCGGTCTTTTTCACCAGATTCTCTTACATAAACCTGCCGGATCTTCCGGGGCTTTCAGCAAACTGCTGGGGCATACAGAGATTGAATTGGTGCAATCAGCCGGCATCCGGAAAACTGAAAAAGATCCCGGAAAATACTGGGGGGATTGCGGTTTTATCCATTTATGTTTTGACGTCTTGAACATGGATTTGTTGCGAAAGGAATTTGAAGCAGCCGGTTATTTTTTTACCGTTGATAGTAAAGGATCTTTTCAAATGTCGAACGCCTCAGGCCGGTTTTGTTACCTGGAAGATCCCGATGGAACCCTTATCGAACTAGTAGAAACACACCAGGTTCCGGTCTGGAAAAAAATCGGCTGGAACATGGATCTCACCAAACGTTTGAAAAACAAACCACTCCCCAGATGGATGATTGGATTACTGGCATTGGGTAAAGTAAAATAAGGGATCAGTTCTAACAACAGCCTCCTCCATCATAAAACCAGGTTGATTCAGAAATAAAAATATCCTCCCTGTCAAGGTTTGCTAGGTTGGCCGCGGTTTTATCACAAACCGCCAATGGTTGATTGGGTAATAGAACATGACCCTTATCGTCGTCAAAATAGGCATCCGGGCCATAATAAATGGCAGTCTTGCCGGTGAATACACAGGGTCCGTCATCCGGCATTGGGTCTTTGATCGCGCAGACTTCCACGCTCTCTATAAAAAGCCTTTCCTGTGTTGCATAGTTTTTAGGATCCAGAATCCGATAAGGCCTTTTTGCACGGATTTCAACCGTTCCAAAACCGATATCAGTTATTGACCGGATATAGTCTTTGAGAGGAAGGGCGCCGCTCAGAC
>JAGWTX010000585.1 GCA_028875955.1 Bacteroidota bacterium
ACGGTATTGGCTGGTTTTCACGATGCAAAACAGTTGTCACTGGATGAAGCCGGTACGCAGTTGGCCTTTGTTGCCGAACGTGACAGCAGTAGTAAAGCCCTTCAGAAATTTTACCGTTTGTATTATTATAAAGACGGTATGGATAGTGCGATGCAATTGGCCGACAGGCAAACAGCCGGTGTTCCTGCCAACTGGACGATAAGCGAGTTTGCAAAACTTGTGTTCAGCAAAAGCGGAAAACGCTTGTTAGCCGGTACTGCACCCATCCTTCCGCCAAAAGACACCAGCCTGCCGGAATTTGACAGGGTGAGCCTGGATGTCTGGAACTATAAAGATGATTATATACAGCCCGTGCAGGTAAAGAACCTGGAAAGGGAATTAAAACGGAATTATACGGTTTCTATTGATCTGGGTTCTCATCAGTTGGTACAACTGGGAAGTGAACATTTCAGGAATGTGCTGGAAACCCAGGAAGGGGATGGATCTGTAT
Organism: Bacteroidota bacterium; assembly: GCA_028875955.1. GTDB lineage: Bacteria > Bacteroidota > Bacteroidia > Chitinophagales > Chitinophagaceae > Sediminibacterium. The sequence continues at coordinate 491 of JAGWTX010000585.1, forward strand.
TTTATACGGCTTCTGATTTTGGCAAACGGATTCCTTCCCAATGGCAGGGATTTACCCTGAATGATATTTATCGGATCGATCCGGTTACGGGGAAATCGGAATTGATTACCCGTGATTTCAAAGGGAATATCCTTTCGCCATCCTATAGCGGCAGATACCTGTTATTTTATGATGAACGTAAACCCGGATACTTTGTTTACAATTCACTGACCCGGAAAACCTATCCGGTTGCAAAAGATATCAAAACCTCTTTATCAGATGAAGAAAATGATGTACCGGATGATCCCAATGCCTATGGTATGGTGAAATGGACGGAGAATGATGATGCCGTTCTGATCTATGACCGATATGATATCTGGGAGATTGATCCGGAAGGGAAAAAGCCATCGGTTTGTATGACCCAGGGAAGAAAAGACAGGATCCAGTATCGGTATGTAAATACGGATCCCGATGAAAAATATCTGAAAATGGATCACCCTTTGTTACTCCGTCTTTTTGATGAGAAGGACAAATCAGCAGGTCTGGCCCTTTTGCATCCGGAACTGGGGAATCGTCTGGAGCAGCAATTCAAAGAGCCGGTCAGTTTGGGTTTTCAGATACAAAAGGCAAAAGAGGCAGATGTCTTATTGTATAGTAAGGAGAGTTTTGCGCATTCCACCGATATGTATGTACAATCTGTCAATGGGCAGGCCAAGCAATTATCCGCTACCAATCCGCAACAGGCCGGTTATAACTGGGGAACTGCCGAACTGTTTACCTGGAAAGCCTATACAGGAAAACAGACGGAAGGGATCCTGTATAAACCGGAAGATTTCGATCCGCATAAAAAATATCCGATGATTGTTTATTTCTATGAAAGAAATAATCAGACCCTGCACAATTACCAGGCACCGGCACCGACACCATCCCGTCTGAATATCCCATTTTTTGTAAGCAGGGGCTATGTTGTCTTTGTTCCCGATATCTGGTATAAAACGGGTCATCCGGGGCAGGGTGCCTATGACTATATACTCAGTGGAACAAGGGCTGTTGTAAAACAGGGATATGTAGACAGTACGAGGATCGGTTTGCAGGGACAAAGCTGGGGTGGGTTTCAAATCGTATACCTGATTACCAAAACCAATTTGTATAAAGCCGCCTGGGCAGGGGCGCCTGTTTCCAATATGACCAGTGCCTATGGAGGCATCAGGTGGGGTAGTGGTCTGTTAAGACAATTCCAATATGAAAAAACACAGAGCCGCATCGGTGCTACGCTTTGGGAGAAACCCAATTTATATATCGAGAACTCCGCATTGTTCTCCCTTCCCAAAGTAACCACGCCATTGGTTATCATGGCCAATGATGCGGATGATGCTGTGCCCTGGTACCAGGGAATTGAAATGTTTGCCGGTATGCGCAGGCTGGGAAAAAAAGTATGGATGCTTACCTATAACGGGGAAGTGCATAACCTGATGCAGCGTAAGAACCGAAAAGATATTTCCATCCGGGAACAACAGTTTTTTGATTATATGCTGAAAGGGGATAAGCCAGCCACCTGGATCACGGAAGGTGTGCCTGCGGTAATGAAAGGAAGGGATCTGGGTTTGGGATATGACAAATAATATGTAAGTGACGAAAAATATTTTCTACAGTTAAAATTGTCAAAGATTACCGGATTCCGGTAATCTTTT
>JAGWTX010000027.1 GCA_028875955.1 Bacteroidota bacterium
TTGCGGGGTGCTTATAACATGATGAGCAGTTTGCCGGAGGAACAGTTGCAGAAAGGCGTGGTTTGTGCCAGTGCCGGAAACCATGCACAGGGTTTTGCCTATAGCTGTAAAAAACTGGATGTGAAGGGTGTCATCTTTATGCCCATCATCACCCCTAACCAGAAAGTGAACCAGACAAAAATGTTTGGGGAGGGAAATATTGAAGTGAAGCTGATCGGCGACACATTTGATGACTGTGCCGTTGCCGCCAAACAATATACACTGGAACATGGCATGACTTTCATTCCGCCCTTTGATGATATCCGTATCATCGAAGGACAAGCAACCGTGGGCATCGAGATCCTGGAAGACGCTTCGGATATAGATTACCTGTTTGTGCCCGTGGGAGGTGGCGGACTAAGTGCCGGGGTAGGCGCATATTTCAAAACATTCTCACCCAAAACAAAGATCATCGGGATCGAACCCGAAGGCGCCCCTTCCATGTTCGAAGCCATAAAAGCGGGCAAGCCGGTTACATTGGAGAATATTGAAAGGTTTGTGGATGGTGCCGCTGTAAAGCGGGTAGGTGATATCACTTTTCAGATTTGTAAAGACGTACTGGACGACATGCACCTGGTTCCGGAAGGAAGGGTTTGTTCAACCATTCTCCAGCTGTACAATGAAGATGCGATCGTAGTGGAGCCCGCAGGCGCGCTTTCTATTGCGGCACTCGAAGATTATGCAGATGAAATTAAGGGCAAGAATGTGGTTTGCATTGTAAGCGGCAGTAACAATGATATCGACAGGATGCAGGAGATCAAGGAAAGGTCTTTGCAGTATGAAGGGCTTAAGCATTATTTCCTGATCCGTTTTGCACAACGCCCCGGGGCATTAAAAGAGTTTGTAAACCATGTATTGGGACCGGGAGATGATATTACCCGGTTTGAATACATGCAGAAACATAACAAGGAAACCGGGCCAGCCCTGGTAGGGATCGAATTAAAATCCCGAAACGATTATGAGACACTGAAACAAAACATGAACCGTTTTCACATCAATTATACGGAACTGAAACCCAATGATAATTTATTCGGATATCTCGTATAATGAAATCCATTTTACTTTACATTGCCAACGTTAAACAATCATATGCATCATCAGCAGAATCCTTTTCTTACCAACCAGCCGGCACGCATACTGTCTGCTACTGCGATGATCACCATTACGACCCTGTAAAGGGTTATCAGTTTCCATATCACCAGTGGGCTTTTACAAGCTGTTTTCAAAAAAAATCAGTAATCAATTCATTTATTCTTCGGTAATAAGATAAGTATATGCAGGTATTAAAATTCGGTGGGAGTTCGGTAGCCAATTCCGCCAATATCAATAAAGTGGTTTCCATTGTTCTGTCAGCCATGCAAAAGGAACCCGTATTGCTGGTTGTCTCAGCGTTGGGTGGGGTAACCGATCAGCTTTTACAAACAGGGGAGCTGGCATCCCATGCAGATGAATCGTATAAGGCCCTCCTCAAAACAATGGAGAACAGGCACCTGGATACGGTTCGTGAGCTATTGCCCATACAGCAGCAAAGCAGTACGCTCAGCCTGGTAAAACAACAATTCAATGAATTGGAAAATATCTGTGACGGCGTATTCCTGCTGGGCGAATTATCCGCCCGTACCCGTGACAGGATCGTGAGTTATGGGGAATTGTTATCCTCCCAGATCATTTCCGCCCGGTTCCAGTCTTTGCAGACAGATCAGATCTGGACGGATGCCAGAAAGCTGATCCGGACCAATTCGGGTTTTGGGAATGCCACCGTTGACTTTACGGTTACCGGCAAAAACATCACAGCGTTCTGTCAGCAGGAAGTGCATGGTCTCTATGTTATTCCCGGTTTTATATCAGCAGATGCGGAAGGCAATACCACTACTTTGGGAAGGGGCGGTTCCGATTATACCGCGGCCATCTTTGCTTCTGTTTTGGAGGTTTCCGTTTTGGAAATATGGACAGATGTGAGTGGCATGATGACGGCGGATCCCCGGTTGGTGCAGAATGCAAAACCCATTCAGCGCATTTCCTACCAGGAAGCCATGGAGCTTTCTCATTTCGGTGCAAAGATCATTTATCCGCCTACCATACAACCGGTCATGCGTAAACATATTCCGGTATGGGTAAAGAATACATTTGAACCTGAAGCATATGGGACCCTGATCGAAAACGAATCAGCGGTCACCGATAGTTTTATCCGCGGTATCTCCAGTATCAACAAGATCAGCCTCCTGAGCCTGGAAGGAAGCGGCATGATCGGCATTCCGGGATTTTCCAAAAGATTATTTGAAGCGTTGGCAAACGAAAGCGTGAATGTGATACTGATCACACAAAGTTCTTCTGAACATTCCATTTGCGTGGGTATCAATGAAGCGGATACTGCCAAAGCCAAAGCAGCCATTGATCATGCATTCCATCATGAGATCCAGATCGGCAAAGTGGAGCCCCTGAAAGTGGAAACCGGTTTGTCCATTGTGGCGCTGGTGGGTGAACAGATGAAAAGTCACCCCGGCATCAGTGGTAAGATGTTTGGCGTGCTGGGTAAGAACGGGATCAATGTCCGTGCAATAGCACAGGGTTCTTCTGAAAAAAATATCTCTACCGTTTTATCAACCCATGATGTAAAAAAGGCGCTGAATGTTTTACACGAGGAGTTTTTCGAAACTACCTATAAGCAGTTGAATGTATTTATCGCCGGTACCGGGAATGTGGGCGGTAAGCTGATCGGGCAGATCCGTAAGCAATTTGCGTACCTGGAGCATCATCTGCGTTTGCAGATCCAGATCATCGGTCTGGCCAATAGCAAAAAAGTGCTGATCAATGAAAACGGGATCGATCCGGATCACTGGAAAGATTCCCTGCAAACCGCACCCGCCGGCAATATTCATGATTTTGTGGAACAGATCATTGGTAAGAACCTGCGGAACAGCGTTTTTGTGGATGTAACGGCCAATGCAACCGTTGCAGGCGTGTATGGCAGCTTGCTGGAAAAAAGCGTATCGGTTGTTGCCTGTAACAAGATTGCCTGTTCTTCTGCCTATGCCGATTATCGGAAATTAAAATCACTGGCGCGTGAATTCAATTCTCTTTTTTTATTCGAAACCAATGTAGGCGCCGGTCTGCCCGTCATCGGCACGCTGAACGACCTGCTGCGGAGCGGAGATATCGTGAACAGGATCCAGGCGGTATTATCCGGCACACTCAATTTTGTTTTTAATAATTATGATGCTACCGTACCCTTTGCAGAAGTGGTTCGCCAGGCGCAGGCTGAAGGATATACCGAGCCTGATCCAAGGCTTGACCTGGGTGGTACCGATGTGATGCGCAAGATCATGATTCTCGCAAGGGAGGCAGGACAACAATTGGAAATGGAGGATATCAGCAATGAATATTTTCTCCCTGCCAAATGTTTTGAAGGTTCTGTGGAGGATTTTTATGCAGAGATGCTAAGACAGGAAGCCCATTTCAAAGCCATCTATGAAGCGGCAGCTGCCAAACATTGCAAACTGAAATTTGTAGCCAAGTATGAAAACGGAAAAGCAGCCGTTGGCCTGCAGCACATACCTGCGGATTCTGATTTCTATCATCTGTATGGAAAGGATAACCTGGTGTTGTTTTACACAGACAGGTATCCTGAACAACCGCTGGTGATCAAAGGAGCCGGTGCCGGTGCAGATGTAACGGCTTCGGGTGTTTTTGCAGATATCATTCGCGTAGCCCGCTAACCATTTTTTGAAAGCAGGTTGAATCAACCAAAACATGAGAACACAATTTATCCATCAGTTTTCTTATACCCCTTACGCTGAAACAGGCGGAAGGGTGGTTTCGATACAGTCGCCGGCTACCGTGGCGAATATGGTTTGCGGTTTTGATGTGCTCGGTTTTGCCGTGACTGATCCCTATGATGAAATGCATATCCGTTTTACGGATACACCCGGGGTAACGATTGTGAACCTGGATGCTTATGATTTACCTACTCAACCTGAGCAGAATGTGGCCGGAGCGGCTTTATTGGCTATGCTGGATGAAGTGGCGGAACCCATCGGATTGGAAGTGAGTATTTTCAAACACATCAAACCCGGTAGTGGTGTGGGATCCAGTGCTGCGAGTGCGGCAGGTGCGGTGGTTGCGGCTAACCGGTTATTCAACGACCGTTTCTCAAAATCAGACCTGGTCCGCTTTGCCATGAATGGAGAGAAAGTGGCGTCCGGTGTGAAACATGCCGATAATATTGCACCCTGTATCTATGGCGGTGTCACCCTCATCCGTTCGATATTCCCTTTAGATATTGTGGAATTAAGTGCGCCACCTTTGTATGTTACCCTGGTTCATCCCCAGATAGAAGTCAGGACGGCAGATGCAAGAGGGATCCTGAAACAACAGGTGCTCTTAAAGGATGCGATAAGACAATGGGGAAATATCGCAGGACTGGTTGCGGGTTTATTGCAAGGCGATTATGCGTTGATCGGAAGATCATTGGAAGATGTGCTGATCGAACCCGTACGCAGTATTCTGATTCCTGGTTTTGCGGACATCAAGCAGCAAAGCAGGGAAGCAGGAGCGCTCGGCGGTGGGATCTCCGGATCCGGTCCTTCCATTTTTATGCTCAGTAAGGATGAAGCCACCGCGAAAGATGTGGAAGCAGCCATGCATGGGATCTATGAAAAACTGGGGCTGGATCACCATACCTATGTCACCACCATCAATCACCAGGGTGTCAAATTCATCAACTAATCAGTCATATTTTTTTCCTACATGAAATATTTCAGTCTCAATAAAACAGCACCTGCGGTAGATTTTCGGGAAGCCACCATCCGCGGACAGGCACCAGATAAGGGTTTGTATTTTCCCGAACGCATTCCCAAACTGGATTCATCCCTTGTTGAAAATATGGCAGGTTATGCAAAAGAGGAGCTGGCTTATCTGATCATGCAACCCTATCTGGGGGATACGATAGATAAAAAAAGCCTCTATCAGATTGTATCAGAGACCATCCATTTCCCGTTTCCGGTTGTACAGGTTTCCCAACAGATCGCTTCCCTGGAATTGTTTCACGGGCCTACCTTGGCATTTAAAGATGTAGGTGCACGTTTCATGAGCCGTTGCCTCGGGTATTTCTCCCAACAACAACAAGGAAAGATCACGGTACTGGTAGCCACATCCGGTGATACGGGCGGTGCCGTAGCCAATGGGTTTTTAGGTGTAGCGGGCGTGGAAGTGGTGATCCTGTATCCGTCCGGCAAAGTGAGCCCTGTACAGGAATTGCAACTGACCACCTGCGGACAAAATATCAAAGCCCTCGAAGTCAGTGGCAGTTTTGATGATTGTCAGGCGATGGTGAAAGATGCTTTTATGGATGCAGACCTCGCGCGAAAACTAACCCTTACTTCTGCCAACTCTATCAATGTGGCCAGATGGCTGCCGCAGCAATTGTATTATTTCTTTGCCTATCAGCAATGGGAGAACAAACAGCATCCACCTGTCATTTCTGTGCCCAGCGGAAATTTCGGAAATATCTGTGCGGGTCTCCTGGCACAGGTAAGTGGGTTGCCGGTTCAGCATTTTATTGCAGCCTGCAATGTAAACGATGCCGTACCTGAATACCTGAGAACCGGACAATACCATACCAAAACTGCAGTGCCTACCCTCTCAAATGCCATGGATGTAGGAAGCCCGAGTAATTTTGTCAGGGTGCTCGAATTGTTTCATAACGAATATGCCGCAGTAGCAGAAAAAATATCAGGGTATACCGTTTCAGATGATATCACCCAAAGAACCATTGCAGATGTGTACCATCAGTATGGTTATATCCTCGATCCGCATGGGGCCGTTGCCTGGTATGCACTGGCACAATACCTGTCGCATCATAAGGAAGAAAAAGGGATTTTTCTCGAAACTGCCCACCCGGTAAAATTTCCCGAAACCGTTGAAGCGATGATCGGTAAAAAAATTCCCATACCGGAATCTGTCAGGCCCTTGTTTGATCGTAAAAAGGAAAGTATTGTCATGCAGCCCAGCTTCGCTGCCTTGAAAGAGTGGTTACTGAATACCTGATGAATACACCTTACAGCTAAACTCGATTGCAAGGTTTTCTATACGGTAACCTATGATGTAACACATGCAGCAATCGGGTCCTGTTAAAAGGAAAACATAAACGGCAAAACCTGTTCCGGATGATTCAACAGGTTTTGCCGTTTGTCATAAATTAATTGGGCATGACTACCGAATCAATCACATGTATCACACCATTGCCGGCTTTCAGGTCAGTTACCGTAACGGTGGCTGTTCCCCCTTTTTCGTCTGTCAGTATTACTTTTCCTGCTTTGAGGGAGGCAGTTAATTTTCCTCCGCTTACGGTGGTTAAAACAACTTTGCCTTTGCCTGCTTTGATCGCTTGTAAAACGGCTGCAGCATCCAGGTTGCCGGCTACCACATGATACGTGAGGATTTTGGTAAGCGTTGCTTTGTTCTCAGGTTTTAATAAAGAGGCAACGGTTCCTTCAGGTAATTTTGCAAAAGCCTCATTGGTGGGAGCGAATACGGTGAAAGGACCTGCACCCTGCAGCGTGGACACCAATCCTGCTGCTTTTACTGCAGCAACCAATGTGGTGTGGTCTTTTGAACCGGCTGCTACATCCACTACTGTTGTTTGTGCGGAAGCTGTCAGTAAGCCACCCATGAGCATCACGAGTAAAAATTTCATTTTCATTTTGTAAAGTTTTAGGCCATTGTTACAGATGGTGCAGCCCAAAAGTTTACAGAAAAAATAATTTAACAGGCTTTGTTTAACGGTAATGCGTGAGAATTTTTTTGCAGCATCAACAACCGCTCAGACTAGTTAACAATTGCCTGTTTATTTTGTAAATCAATCCCGGCATAAATCGATACAAAATTTAGACAGCTCAATTCACCAGGAATTCACTGATAAAAAACCAGCCGGGCTGACCTTTTGCAGGGTGCCATTTCGGGAGATGTTTGATGGGTACGGCTTTTAGTTTCAGGTAGCGGACAGATACCGGTGCAAAATGTAATGAAAACAAAGTGTCTGATACAGGAATGAATTTTGCAGGAGTGGGGGGAGTCAGGGTTTTTAGTAATTGCCAGTTCTTTTCGTCTTTGCTTCCCCAAACGGTTAGCGAAGTTGGCGGAAACAGATAGGGGCGCAAATTTTGTAGATTGGTAACACTGACTTCCTTTACTTTTTGTTGGGTACCCAGGTCAAAGACAAACAGGGCATCATTTTTCCGGTAACCCAACCAGCGGGTTCCAAAATCTGTCGGATCCCCCAGATCCAGGTCTGTTAATATTTTTTCTGCATTGGCACCATATTTTTCATCCGCCGGTGTGAGGAGTTTGGTTTGAACAACCGGCAAACTTTTCAGGTAATGGCTTTTTACGATCTCACTGGAGAGCCATCCTTGTTTATAGGCTTTTACCTGTAGTGCCGTATTTGATTTGAAAACAACCGGGCGGGTATACAATGGGCTGTTGATACTGTCGGGTGCTTTACCGTCTGTCGAATAGCGAATCTCAGCACCTTTTATCGGATGAGCCAGTTCAACCAGTATGCTGTCATAAAAAACTGCCGGATTGGTTTTGATGATGGGTTTGTTCAAGGCGATCAGCATCGTATCCGCTCCTTCGAAACCGAGGTCAATCGTGCGTAAAGGGAATTTCTTTTGTGCGGCTGCCACTTCTTCGGGTTTGATCTTACTGTTCCATAGATACAATTCCCTGATGTGGGGATTGTTTAGCAAGGCCGCTAATCCCTTACCGCTGATATCGGTACCTGCTGCAGAAATCATTTCCAGGTTTTTCAAACCGGATAACCTGGAAATGCCTGCATCAGTTACATTAGTATAATTCAGGTTGAGCCTTCTCAGGTTGGGTAAATGACTGATCCAATCCAGCTGCGCATCTGTAACCGGCATCTTTGAAACATTCAGATGCAGGATCTGTTCTTTGATGGCATCCAGTTCTTTCAGGGCATCAAAACTATATTGGGCCTTACCATAAAAGGAAACCGCCAGCGCCGGGGAGTTTTTTCCCAATTCACGTATCACCCGGTAATTATTGGAGAGTTTCCTGATCGTACTGTTGGAGGCTGCAGAAAAGTCAAACTGTTCTTCTTTGGCTTTTTGCAGATAGGGTTCAATATAATCATGGGCCAGTATCCGCAGGCTGTCTGTAACAGGCCGGTCGGTTAATTTTTGCGAAAATGGCGCCCCCGCTTTGATCCAGGCTTCGAGCAGGTTGATTTCTTCTTCGGTCAGCTGCGGCTTATCTGTTAGCGGCATATGTTTTTTATCAGACAGTGGGAGATGAATACGTGTAAGCAGCAGACTCTTCTCCAGGTTGCCGGCCACGATCGCAGCCCCATCCTTTCCGCCTTTTAATATGGAAACACTGTCGCTTAAGGAAAGTCCGCCCTTTTGGTTATGGTTCTGGTGACAGTTGCCGCATTTGGTTTGTAAAACCAGGTGAATCACATCCGGAAATATTTTTGCATCCGCTTCCTGTATCACTAAATTATTTGCAGACTCCATGGGCGCCAGCAAAAAATCATCCCCATGCGTTAGGTCGGCACCCCAGTGTCCCGTAATGAAAAGACCCGCTACGGTTACAACAGATGCCGTTCTGGCTACCTGCCGGTTTTGAATGATTTTCGTATGATACTGGTAGAGTATCCAGGCAAGCAGTGCGATCAATAAACCGCCCCATTTATGATAGGTAAGCACATCGCCTTTCCCCTGTTCCTGGATAGACAGAAACATTCCCATGATGGCTGTGGCGATGGCAGTGACTGCAGCCGATAAACGGATCAGTTCCCAGGCTTTTTCCCATTCGGTTTCTCCGGGCAGCCAATAAGAGATGGCCGAGATGATCAACAGTACGATCGGGAAATGCAATAATAAAGGATGCATTCTTCCGATCACCTGTACCCAGGCAGGCAGTTGTAACCTGTCTTCAAAAACGAAGAGAAACAAAAGAAAGACCAATCCCGCAAACGAAATAAGATTACCTGCTTTTCTGATCTGGTTCATTTAGACAGCTGTGAATTTGTAAGGATACACTTTACCCGATGCCCATTGTGCAACATATATACTGCCTTCATTATCCACACATACATCATGCGGATGCGTAAAGATCTTTTCGGCTTGCGAAAGCGGTTGTAACACACCGTTCACATACTTCGGTTCTGATCCGCCGATATTGGAGACCACTTTGTTTTCCCTGTTCAGGATGGTCACAAATCCGGTTCCCGCATCATTGAGTGTTGGTGAGCGGAGTACGGCAGCATAGAGATAATCGCCCTTGATCACCGGTCGACATACACAGGCCCCCGGCAGATGGATCACTTCCAGTAATTTCCCTTCCATGGAAAACCTTTTGAATGCAGTACGGCTCCTGTCGGTGATGATCAGCGTTGGTTTCTCCTGCCGGTAATCTACGGTGATCCCATGCGCATTGTCCAGGTGTTCATCGCCTTCACCTCTTCCGCCAAATGCATTCAGCAGCCGGCCATTGGCATCATAATGTAAGATATACTGTGCACCATAGCCATCTGCAATATAAAATTCCCCATTATCCAGCACGGCTGTCTCTGTGGGAACAAAAGCTTCTTTTTTATTTTTATAGATCTCTATTTCCTTTGGCGGATCCAGCGTCAGTAAAATCCGCCCATCGATGGTGGTCTTGAAAACCTGGTGGCGATTGGTGTCAGTGATATACAACAGGTCTTCTTTCCCATCTGTATGCAGGGTCAAACCATGTGCTCCCGGAAATTCCGTACCCCAGGTGGAAAGCAATCGGCCCGATGTATTGTAGATGATCACATTGTTCCTGGTTTCATTGGTGAGCAGTAAGATTCTACCCTTACTGTCCTGGATCATTTCATGACAATCATTCACCGGTGTCTTCTCCGGGTTCAGCTTACCCCATTTATTGTTCATGCGGAAACGCATTTCATTGTGTCCGTATACCGGACCTTTGGTTTCCGCCAGCATGTCTTTGGCAATAAAAAAACCGGCGGTACCCATGACGGCCTTTTGCATAAATTGTTTTCGGTTCATGAGGATCTTTTTTAAGAAATGATGTCTCTCACCACTTTGCCATAGAGATCGGTCAGGCGGTATCTTCTTCCCTGGAATTTATAGGTCAGTTTTTCATGATCCAGTCCCAGCTGGTTCAATACCGTGGCCTGAAAATCGTGTACATGTACGGGATTCTTCACGATATTATAACCAAACTCATCTGTCTCGCCATACACCATGCCGGGTTTGATGCCACCACCCGCCATCCAGATGGAAAAACAACGGGGGTGATGATCCCTTCCGTAATTATCAGACTGCATTTTTCCCTGGCAATAATTGGTTCTGCCGAATTCACCTCCCCAGATCACAAGTGTTTCGTCGAGTAATCCCCTTTGTTTGAGATCAGTGATCAGTGCAGCGGAGGGCTGGTCTACATCCATTGCCTGGCCCTTCATTTCATTGGGCAGGTTACCATGCTGGTCCCATCCCTGGTGATACAGTTGCACAAAGCGGACACCGTTTTCGGAAAGTTTCCTTGCCAGTAAGCAGTTGGCTGCATATGTGCCAGGCACCAGGCAATCCGGTCCATAAAGTTTGATGATATTATCCGATTCCTTTGACGTATCCATGATCTCCGGTACGGCAGTCTGCATCCGGAATGCCATTTCATATTGCTGGATCTTGGCCGCAATTTCAGGGTCGCCAAAATCCTGGTAGGCATCCTGGTTCAAGGCATCAATCTGGTCAATCATTTTACGGCGCGTCTTCCGATCCATCCCTTCCGGATCCTGCAGGTATAGGATGGGATTGTCACCACTGCTGAACTGAACACCCTGGTGAACCGAATCCAGAAAACCATTGGTCCATAATTTAGAATAGACGCCCTGACCATTTCCTTTTCCTCTCGACAGCAAAACACAAAAGGCGGGTAGGTTATTGTTTTCAGTTCCCAACCCGTAACTCACCCAGGAGCCCATACTCGGCCGGT
>JAGWTX010000586.1 GCA_028875955.1 Bacteroidota bacterium
ATGGCGGAAGTAACCATCGGGTCCGAGATCAGGGATACCAACCAGAAATTTGTGTATACCTATGATTTTGAAAAAAACTGGGTCTTTCTGGTAGAACTGATCAATGTAAGCAAGGAAGAAAACGCCAAGCTGTCATATCCCTCCATCAGCCGGACAGAAGGCATCGGCCCCCGTCAATATGGTACCAAGAGCCTGTTGGGCGATAAGTTTGCCGACATTGAAGAAAAATACGATCTGTCAGAAGCGGCGGAAGGATTTGGTACGGAAGGGGATGATGGCGAGTCGGATAGTGATGAGGCCGGTGAAGAAGAGGAAAATACAGAAGAAGATAGTTTTTAGGAAATAATAAACGTAAGACCCGCTTTCATCAAGAGAGAAAAAATTCAACGGGTCTTATACAGGAGTCTACACCTATGGTGCATGCAACCAGAATACCCACCGTACTTGTGATTGCAGGACCCACTGCTGTTGGCAAAACGGCTTTCGCCATCGAAATAGCCGAAAGATACCAGACTGAGATCATTTCTGCGGATTCAAGACAGTGTTACAGGGAAATGCGGATTGGTGTTGCCAGACCTTCTGAGGAAGAACTCAGCAAAGTGCCGCACCATTTTATCGCCAATGCTTCCGTTACCGAAGAGATCAATGCGGGTAGTTTTGAACAGTATGCTTTATCAGCAGTCAACACGATTTTTCAAAAAAACGATCTGGCTGTAATGGTTGGCGGAACCGGTTTGTATATTCAATCGTTTTGCCAGGGAATTGATCCCATGCCGGTAATACCCGATGGCATCCGGGCAGAGATCATTGCGGAATACCAGGCAAAAGGGTTGATCTGGCTGCAAAAGGAACTGGAACAAAAAGACCCTGCTTTCTGGGCTGTGGCGGAAAAACAAAATCCGCAAAGACTGATGAGGGCATTGGAAGTGTTAAGGGCAACGGGTAATTCCATCATGAAATTCAGGACAGCCTTAAAAAAAATCCGTCCTTTCCGGATACAAAAGATCGGTTTGCAATTACCGAGGGAAACCCTTCAGGAAAGAATCGAGACAAGGGTTGATCAGATGATGGAAGCCGGTCTGCTGGAAGAAGTACGTTCACTTTTGCCCTTTCGTTCATTGTCTGCCTTGCAGACCGTGGGATACCGGGAACTGTTTGATCACCTGGATGGAAAAATTTCCCTGGATGAAGCCATTGCGCAAATCAAGACCCATACCCGTCATTATGCCAAAAGACAACTTACCTGGTTTTCCAAGGATCCGGAAATCCAATGGATAAATCCCCTGGAAGTATCCCCGGATGCCATCAAGATTTAATACCGGAATATTACCTTTTGTGTAATATTTGTGAGGAAAAGCATACCCACATTACTGAATTATGTATCTTTTGACGCCTTTTGAGACGAAAACATTTTTCTTACATTGGCAGGTAGGAGCCGGTTAATTCTAATCCCCAAATGAATGGCTGGTGAATTCCGTCTGAGCATTAAATTTTAAAAAATAACAGATGAAAAAATGGTTATTGACCATGCCGGCAGTTTTTTGCCTGAGTATGGTGCTATTCGCACAAACACCCAAGATCAGTTTTGAAAAATACACCTTGTCCAATGGACTGACGGTGATACTTCATCAGGATCATTCAGCACCTGTGGTAGCAGTGTCTGCCTTATATCATGTGGGTTCCAAGAATGAGGATACTGCCCATACCGGGTTTGCTCACTTTTTTGAACACCTGATGTTTGAAGGGAGTGAAAATATCAAACGGGGAGAGTTTGATAAATATACTTCCAATGCAGGAGGCTATAACAATGCCAACACCACCCAGGACAGGACCTACTATTTTGAATTGTTCCCAAGTAACCAGGTAAAACTGGGTCTCTGGCTTGAAAGTGAAAGAATGCTGCATGCCCGGATCGATGAAAGCGGGGTTGCCACACAAAAAGAAGTGGTACAGGAGGAGAAAAGACAGCGGATCGATAACCAGCCCTATGGTTCCATCGTTGCAGAGATCTTTAAAAGGGCATTTAAAGTGCATCCCTACCGCTGGCAGCCCATTGGCAGCCTCGAACATCTTCGCCGTGCCAAACTGCAGGATTTTATTGATTTCTACCATACTTTTTATGTGCCCGACAATTGTGTGCTGAGTATTTCCGG
>JAGWTX010000587.1 GCA_028875955.1 Bacteroidota bacterium
CCGGGAATGGATTCTGCCAGTGAAAAATTGGCATAGTCTTCCACGTCACAGAAATACAGGGAGGTGAATAATTCCTGTAAACAGATGATCTGGCCTCCTTTCAGGGCTGCTTCCCGGATACCGGCAATGGCTTTTGCAAGATTAGCAGCTTTGTCGGCTGTACAACTCATTTGTACCAATCCAATTTGTACGATAGACATATTTACAATTCTTTCGGTTCAAAAATCAATGATGATCAGGTCCTGTTTTGTATGAAAACATCCAGACTGGCAAAGCCAGGTGTTTTTTCGGAGCAGAACCCTTCCGCATAGGCGACCCCGATCCTTCTTCCCATCATCAGTGCCCTTGAACGGATCACTTCCAGGAATTGGGCCGATGAAATATAGGTCTGGGGTTCATTCAGATCCGGGTTAAAAAACTGTGTACTGTATGCTTGTACCGCCTCCATTTTCTTATCCATGAAAGCACTGATATCGATCACAAAAGAGGGTTCCATAAACCTGTCCTGGATATAATGAAACACATAAGCAGGTTTCCAGGCTGGTTGTGATACACCTTCGTGTTCTGTTTCGATCTTTCTCAACCCGGAAAGAAATGCTGCATCCGCTACCAGTTTACAGCTTCTGCCATGATCCGGGTGCCTGTCTTCAAATGCATTGGCTAAAATGATTTCAGGCTGGTATTTCCGGATCATTTCAATTATTTTCCGCTGATGGGGTTCGTCATTCTTAAAAAAGCCATCCGCCATCCCCAGGTTCTCCCGCACATGTATGCCCATGATTTCGGAAGCCCTGGCAGCTTCTGCTTTCCGGGTCTCCACCGTACCCCTGGTACCCAGTTCACCTCTGGTCAGATCTATGACACCTACTTTCTTGCCTTCAGCAATGGCTGAAAGCAAGGTGCCGGCACAACCCAGTTCCACATCATCCGGATGAACCCCAAAAGCCAAAATATCCAGTTTCATATGTATCGATTTTCGATGGCAAAGGTAATTGTTTGCAGGCTATCTGAGGCAGGTATGGAAAGGGATGGGAAAGTCCCCTGTTTCGGTTGTACGGGTCCCTGTGTTAGCCAACAAAAAATCCCGGCGAATATCGCCGGGATCTGAAATATAGTTGAGAAAGATTAGGCTTTCTTTGCGTAACGCTTTTTGAATTTATCGATACGACCGGCTGTATCAACCAGCATATTCTTACCTGTATAAAATGGATGTGAAGTATTGGAGATCTCCAGTTTCACTAATGGATATTCGTTACCATCTTCCCATTGAATGGTTTCTTTGGTATTGGCAGTAGAGCGGCTCAGAAATGTGTGCCCGTTACTCATATCCTTGAAAACAACAAAACGATAACTTTCCGGATGGATACCTTGTTTCATGATGATTTAATTTAGGTGGTACGGATTTGGCCGTACGATTATTTAAGGGTGCAAAATTACAGCAGGATTTACTAGTAACCAAATGAAATTGCGGTATTTCAGACCCTTTCGGGCAAAAATGCCTGAAAATCAGCTTTTCATGTTTACAAACTGAAGCGGAAGTCCTAAAGAGTTTGTTCGGCAAAGGGCAATTACTTCCTGCAGATCATCAATTTTTTTGCCTGTTACCCGGATGATATCGTCCATGATGGCAACCTGAACCTTGGAACCACTGTCCTTGATCATTTTTACGATCTTCTTGGCATCATCCTGGGCAAGACCATTCCTGACCTTGATTTCCTTTTTAATCACTTTTCCGCTGGGATAGGCATCCTTGCTGAAATCAAATGCGCCTGCATCAATACCCTGTTTCATTGACCGGCTGATCAATACATCAATCAGCTGCTTCATTTTCATTTCGGTTTCCACTTCCAGAAGGATCTGGAACTCTTTTTTATTCAGTTCCACCGTTACGGGTGAACCCCGGAAATCAAAACGGGTGCTGATTTCCTTTTTAACGGTATTCACTGCATTATCCAGAACCTGGATGTCTACTTCACTGGCAATATCAAATGAGGGCATGGCATGAATTTCTCCAAAGATAAATAAGCCTGCGGATTTTGAGTGGGGTATTGTCTAGTCCGGAAAAAAGAAGCCCCGATAGACATCGGGGCCGTTTCTATATAATGCACATGAGAGAAAAAACTTATTTATATAAAATTGCCGCTATT
>JAGWTX010000028.1 GCA_028875955.1 Bacteroidota bacterium
GCTGCCGAACTGGTAAAGGAAGGGAAAGTGACGGTGAATGGCGACAAGATATTTGAACCCGGTTATAAAGTGACCGGTCAGGAAAAAGTAATCGTAAAAGGCAAACAGGTTTTTCTGCAAAAAAATGCGGTCTATATCCTGTTAAACAAACCCAAGGATTTCATCACAACGGCCAATGATCCCGAAGGAAGAAAAACGGTAATGGACCTGGTAAAGAATGCAACCGAGGAAAGGATTTATCCGGTGGGCCGTCTTGACAGAAACACCACGGGTGTACTCATACTTACCAATGATGGGGAGCTCGCACAGAAACTAACCCATCCCTCTTTTGAGATCAAAAAGATCTATGAAGTGACCCTTGATAAACCCGTTACCAAAAAAGACCTGGAATCCATCCTGGAAGGTATTACGCTGGAAGATGGTTTTGTAAAAGCGGATGCTGCGGGTTATGCCGATCCAAAGGATAAAACGGTTATCGGTATTGAGATCCACAGTGGCCGTAACCGTATCGTAAGACGCATTTTTGAACACCTGGGTTATGATGTAAAAGCACTGGACAGGGTCATGTTTGCCAATCTGACCAAGAAAAATGTGGAACGCGGCAAATACCGTTTCCTACAGGAGAAGGAAGTACGCCTGCTCAAGTTTATGAACCAATCTTTTCTTAGAAAAAACAGGGATAGCGAATAATCGTCCTACTTATCTTGAGCCCATGCATCCCGAAATCATATTTGAAAACCAGGACCTGGTAGCGGTTAACAAAGTATCCGGTTTACTGAGCATACCCGACAGACTGGGTCAGGAAATTTCCCTGAAGGACATCCTCAAAGAAAAATACGGATCCATCTATACGGTACACAGACTGGACAGGGATACCAGCGGTGTGATCGTATTCGCCAAAAACGAAGCGGCGCATAAAACCCTTTCCCATTTATTTGAAAGCCGGGAAATGGATAAACGTTATGTGGGTTTGGTATACGGGCAGATGGTACACCCTGAGGGAAGCATAGATGCACCCATCATGGAACATCCGGGGAAAGCCACCAAAATGCTCACCCACGCCAAAGGCAAACCTTCGCTCACCGATTATGCCGTACTGGAAAACTTCCGTTTATTTTCCTGGGTACAGTTCACCATCCATACCGGCAGGACCCACCAGATCCGGGTGCATATGCAACATCTGGGGCACCCGATTGTATGTGATGAGATCTATGGAGACCCCAAACCCCTTTTATTATCCTCGCTGAAGAAAAACTTCAAACTGGCCAAAACGGCTGAAACGGAAAAACCGATTCTTTCCAGACTGGCTTTACATTCGCTGCGTTTACAATTTACCTATGGTGGTGAAAACCTGGTGTTGGAAGCACCCCTGCCCAAGGATCTCCGGGCCGTTTTACAACAGTTGCGTAAATGGAAGGGATAGTTCAGTACCGTTCAATCCATTTAAAATGTTGCTGATAGATCGCCTGTTTGTTCGCCCTTATGTGATCAAGATAAGCCTGCGCCACAACGGAAAACTTTTTCTTGGGCTGCCAGATCAGTGTCCAGTTTGTTTTGATGGGGAACCCTTTCACAGGAATGATGATCAATTCCTTCTGCTTTAATTCACTTTTCATACTGATCAGCGATAATACGGAACAGCCCAAACCCGCCATGACGGCCTGTTTTACGGCTTCGCTCGTGGTCAGTTCCAGCTTGACTTTTGGAATGATATGGGTCTGGCTGAAGTATTGCTGCATCTTCATACGGGTGCCCGAACCTTCTTCGCGGTAGATCAGGGGCATGTTTTCAAAAAAGTTTTTTGCCGTGTATTTTTTCAAGGGAAAATCCTTGCTGTTGGAAGTGGTCAGGTAAAGCTTATTGGGCATTAATACCTCTTCTGCCACCTGCAGGGAATCCGGCGAAATGGATACCAGCGAAAAATCCACTTCATTGTTTTCGAGGCTGGCGATCACCTTACTCCGGTTGGTAACATCCATCAAAACATCAATGTTGGGATAGGTGCTGATAAAATCCTTCAGGTAATAGGGCATCACATATTTCCCAGTGGATACCACGGCGATCCTGAGCTTACCAGATAACATCCCCTGAAAACTCTGCGTCTTGTAATTGATGGCATCCACTTCCATCAGGATTTTTTCGGCTATCCGGTACAATTCCCAGCCAAAATCGGTTATGTACAATTGTCTGCCCACCACTTCTGTTAAAGGAATGTCAAACTGCTGCTGCAGATTTTTCAGCTGGATGGAAACGGCGGGTTGTGTCATGTGCAGATCCTGGCTGGCGCGGGTGATGCTTTTCTTTTCTGCAACCACCATGAATATTTTCAGCTGATGAAGGGTGAAATTCATAAAATATGTTTATGCTTTACATAATAAATATAAATAAAAATATATAATCAAATCCCTACAAATTTGCATCATAAAAATCAGCTTATGACAACCATTACAATCGCAAAGGGAGACGGTATCGGACCGGAAATCATGAATGCCACCCTCGACATTCTGAAAGCAGCCGGTGCGCAGATCGCCTTCGAAGAAATCGAGATCGGAGAAAAAGTGTATCTACAGGGCAACAATGCCGGGATTGCCCCGGAAGCCTGGGAATCGCTCCGGAAAAACAAGGTCTTTTTGAAAGCCCCCATCACTACCCCACAGGGAGGCGGATTCAAAAGCCTGAATGTGACAACCCGTAAAGTACTGGGCTTATATGCCAATGTAAGACCCTGTATTTCCTATCATCCGTTTGTACAGACCAAACACCCGGTGATGGATGTTGTCATCATCCGTGAAAACGAAGAAGACCTGTATGCGGGTATCGAGCACAGACAGACCGACGAAGTGTACCAGTGTCTGAAACTGATTTCCCGCCCGGGTACCGAAAAAATAATCCGGTACGCTTTTGAATATGCCCGGGTTTACCAGCGCAAAAAAGTAACCTGTTTTACCAAGGACAATATCATGAAACTCACAGACGGGCTGTTTCACAAGGTATTTGACGAGATAGGCGCAGAATATCCCGATATCGAAAAAGAGCATTGGATTGTTGACATTGGTGCGGCGAAACTGGCAGACACCCCCGAAATGTTTGATGTGATCGTAATGCCCAATCTCTACGGCGATATCCTGAGTGATGTGGCGGCACAGATCACCGGAAGCGTAGGTCTGGCCGGCAGTGCCAATATCGGAGATGGTTTTGCCATGTTTGAAGCGATTCATGGATCCGCCCCCAGGCTCGCAGGGCAAAATGCGGCAAACCCTTCCGGTCTCATACTCGCTGCCATCCAGTTACTGGTGCATATCGGGCAGGCGGATGTTGCCGAAAAAATACAGAATGCCTGGCTGAAAACCCTGGAAGACGGTTTCCATACAAAAGATATCTATAAGGAAGGGGTTTCTGCCAAGAAACTGGGCACCCGCGAATTCGGAGAAGCCGTTATCGAACGCTTAGGCCAAAAACCCTCACAATTAAAACCTGTAACCTTTAACCCGGCTGTGGGTGGTTTCCAGATCAAGCCCAAAAACCATCCTCCGGCTACCAAGGAACTGATCGGTGTTGATATATTCCTGCAGGCAAACGAGCGGAACCCGGACCTGCTCGCTGAAGCGATCCAGAAAGCCGGTAACCCGGGAAATATCAGCCTGCAAATGATCACCAACCGGGGTACCAAAGTGTGGCCCAACGGATTCCCGGAAACCTTCTGTACCGATCACTGGCGCTGCCGGTTCAAAAAGGAGCAGAAAGAGCTGACTTACCAGGCCATTATCGACCAGATGCAACTGTTACAAAACGCAGGACTGGATATCATCAAGTCTGAAAACCTGTACAATTTCGATGGAGAAGCGGGCTATACAGCCGCTCAGGGACAATAAACTAACCCATTAAAATCAACTACCATGGATATTGAATTGATCAACGGCCGGTTCTCGATTGCGGAAGCCGAACAATTGTTGTCTGCGATTGTTAAAGTGAAAATCTCCTTTCACGAGGAGAAAATCAGAACGATTCACCAAACAGAGGAAGACATTAAACACTCCGAAAAAAGAATCGTACAATTGCAGGAAAAACTGAGAGTTGCCATCCAGAAGTTAAAAGAAAATCACCAACCGTTTACCCGAATCCAGGCCCATATCGAGGTTGGTTTCCCACCAGATATCGGTCAATAAATACCCTGAAAAAATGGCTGAGAAACATACCAGCATCCCGTCTTCACTGCGAAAATTCTTCGCAGTATTGAAACCCGATAAAAAGGATCTTTCCGCCATATACATGTTTGCCTTATTGGCAGGGTTGATACAATTATCCCTGCCTTTAGGCATTCAGACCATTATCAATTTTGTCATGGCGGGCTCTGTTTCCACTTCCATCGTTGTACTGATCATACTGGTGGTACTGGGTACCTTTTTTAACGGGTTCATCCAGGTGAGGCAGCTGGAGATCATCGAAAAACTAAAACAAAAAATCTTTTTAAGATATGCTTTTGAATTCAGTAACCGACTGCCCGCTATCAATGTAGAAAAACTGGATAACTACCATCTACCCGAACTGGCTAACCGTTTCTTTGATACGGTCAGTCTGCAAAAAGGGGTTGAAAAGATCCTGCTTGATCTGCCCGCCGCACTGATACAGATCCTTTTCGGCATTTTATTGCTTTCCTTTTATCATCCCGTATTTATCGCTTTTGGCGTATTGCTGATTTTAATCATCGTACTGATCCTTCGCTTTACTTCACCGCGGGGTCTGGATTATGCATTGGAAGCAAGCGGCTATAAATACCGCGTGGCTGCCTGGCTCCAGGAAACAGCCAGGGTGGTCAAGACATTCAAATATGCCAAGGATGGCGGTCTGCAGGTGCACAAAACCGATACGGAAGTAAGCGGCTATCTGGATGCGAGAACAAAATATTTCAGCATCCTCCTGATCCAGTTCTGGAGCCTGATCAGCTTTAAAATCATCATCACCGCCGCCATGCTGATACTGGGCAGTTTGTTACTGGTTAACCAGCAGATCAATGTCGGACAGTTCATAGCTGCGGATATCGTTATCATTGCCATCATCAGTTCAGTGGAAAAACTGATCATCAGTCTAGATAAGGTATATGACACATTGGTTTCTGTGGAAAAACTGGGGGTCATCGTTGAAGCGGAAAACGAAACCAGCGGCTCCCTTGTTTTTGATAAAGGGACAACCGGACCTGCCATTGAATTTTCAAATGTTTCCTTCGCATATGCTTCCGGCAATTCGGTGTTGCACGATCTTACCTGTCAGATCAGGGCCGGCGAAAACGTGTTGATCACCGGGAGTTCGGGTTCGGGCAAATCAACCCTGCTGCGATTGCTGACCGGTTCATTCAAGGGATTTACAGGGAATATTCTGATTGACGGCATCCCGATTGGGAATTATGACATCAACACCCTGAGAAAACACACAGGCGTCCTGCTGAACAGCCAGGATATTTTTCATGGTAGTTTGTTGGAAAATATAACGCTGGGGAATCCTGCCATTACTTCAAAAGAAATCACCACACTGGCCAACATCACCGGCTTCAGTGATTTTATCCGGTCGCACAAAGATGGACTGGACACACGGCTGGATCCTTTTGGGAACCGCTTGCCCAAACATATCCGTCAGCAGATCCTGCTGATGCGTGTATTGCTGGGAGACCACCGGCTGATCCTGCTGGAAGAACCTTTTGCCTATCTCTCACCTTCCGTAAAGGAGCAGTATTTTTCACTGATCAGATCCAAACAGCACTGCACTATACTGATTTCTTCAGAAGATGCAAGTCTTGCAACCCTATGCGACAAAACGATCGTTCTGGAAGCAGGTACCATCAACAATATCCGTTAATCCAACTTATATGGAAAATTATATCAGTACACATATTGAATCGAGAACGGAGGATGCCGGATGGGAATCATTTGGTAAGATCTATGGCATCCGTAAAAGAAACCATGTTAAAAAATGGTTGCTGGGAATCCTGATTTTCCTATTCCTCATATTGTTGCTTCCCTGGACACAGAATATCCGTGCCAGGGGAACGGTTACCACTTTGCGCCAGGAACAGCGACCACAGGAATTGAATACGGTTATACCAGGTAAGATTGTGAAATGGTATATCAAGGAAGGGGATTTTGTAAAGGCGGGCGATACACTGGTGCAGCTTGGTGAAGTGA
Source organism: Bacteroidota bacterium (assembly GCA_028875955.1). Lineage (GTDB taxonomy): Bacteria > Bacteroidota > Bacteroidia > Chitinophagales > Chitinophagaceae > Sediminibacterium. The sequence goes on from JAGWTX010000028.1 coordinate 6,177, forward strand.
AAGTGGAATATTTCGATCCGGAACTGATCAACCGTACCCGTGAGCAGATCGAGGCCAAGCAAAAAAGCAGACAGGAGTACCTGAACAAATCAGGTGCCGGAGAACAGCAGCTGGCAGCCCTGAAAGAATCCCTGCAGCTGAAATTATCCTCGCTGGATAATAAAATCGGGCAGCAACTACTCAAGATCACCAGCGATAGCATGGACATCCTGGCCATCAACAACGAATTACAGGTGTATCAACGGCAGATAAACGCCGCAAAAGTGATGCTGGACAGCGGCGCCATTTCACTCACCGATTTTGAAAAAAGGAAAGTGAACTATCAGAATGCGCTTGCCAAAAAAACAGGTACGGAAAACAAATACCAGCAGGGAAAACAGGAGCTGCTCAATCTGCGGATCGAAAAAAACAGTGCGGAACAGGAATACCGCGATAAAATCGCAAAGACCGAAGGTGAGCAATTCAGTTCCCTATCCGCAGCTGCAGCCACCACTGCAGATGTAGCCAAACTGCAGAACGCATTGGCGAACTATGATGCGAGGAACCAGCTTTATTATATCATCGCTCCGCAAAACGGCCAGATCGTAAGATCCAAAAAAGCGGGTATCGGCGAAATGGTCAAAGAGGGAGAAATGCTGGTGGAGATGGTGCCCAGTGGCGTGGATCGTGCGGTGGAACTTTATATCAATCCCATGGACATCCCCTTAGTCACTGTGGGACAAAAAGTTCGTTTCGTATTCGACGGATTCCCGGCGATCGTGTTCAGTGGATGGCCCAAAAACAGCTACGGCACATTCGGCGGAAAAGTGGTTGCCATTGAAAAGGCCTTGGGCAAGAACGGGAAATTCAGGATTCTGGTCTCGGAAGATCCGGACGACAGGAAATGGCCTGCACAACTGCCGCTGGGCGCAGGTGCCAATGGAATCGCCTTGTTGAAAGATGTTCCGATTTATTATGAACTATGGCGAAACATCAACGGGTTCCCGCCTGATTACTATACGGATTCCGACACGAAACCAAACAAAAAGTAACCAATGATGGAAATGAGGACAACTATCTGTAATCTGTTCATTGCAGTACTCATGTTTGTTTTTCCGTTTGCCCTTTTTGGACAAAGCGGGAAACCGGAAATTTTTGGCGTTGATAAATTTATCGAACAGGTAAAACAATTCCATCCGCTGGCAAAACAGGCTGGTATACTCGTGTCCATGGCCGAAGCCAATTTACTTTCCGCCAAGGGAAACTTTGATCCCTCCCTCAATATCGAAGCAGACCGGAAAACATTTGATGGGAAGAATTATTTTTTTCACACCGATCCGGAAATCACTGTACCGCTGCCGGTAGGCAATCTCCGGGCCGGTCTGGAAAATAACGGAGGTGATAACCTGTTCTCGGAATATACCCGGGGAAAAAGCAGTTATGCCGGGCTGGAATTGCCTTTGGCCAGGGGATTGTTACTCGATAAAAGAAGAGCCGCTTTACAACAGGCCAGGCTCTATAAAAACCAATCGCAGCAGGAACAGCTACAAATGCTGAATGACCTGTTGCTGGATGCCTATACCAGTTACTGGCAGTGGTCTTACGCCTGGCAGCGATACCAGCTATATGACCAGTTTATCCATTTGGCAGAAAACAGGCTCCGGTTGATCAGGATCGCGTTTCAGCAGGGCGACAAATCGGCAATGGATACAGTAGAAGCTTCTGCACAACTGCAAACCTATCTGCTGGGTTTGGCAGATGCACAGATAATGAAAAACAATACGGCTTTGGTCTTGTCCAATTTCCTCTGGACCGATCAGGATACTGTATGGAACCTGCCCGCAAATTATCAGCCCGATACGAATTCGGATCCATCCCGTTTGGATTTTGTTGTACCGGAGGAATTGATTTCCGTTTCAGATGCCCTGAATCCACAGTTGAAAGCATATGAATTAAAAATAAAAGGCCTGGAAATCGACCAAAGACTAAAGGCGCAGAACCTGCTTCCGTACCTTACGCTGAAGGGTAATATTTTATACAAGGATTATTATGTATTCAAATCGATTGATCCGGGCTATATACAGAATAATTACAAATGGGGGATCTCATTCAGCATGCCCTTGTTTCTTCGGAATGAAAGAGGTAATTACCAGCAGTCAAAACTAAAACTAAAAGATGCCGGTTATGGTTTGTCCTTAAAGAAACAACAGATCAATAGTAAGATCCGCAGTTATGCCATGGAAGCCAATCTGATGGCAAATCAGCTACAAACTTTGAATAAGATGGAGGGCCAATACCGGTATTTATTACAAAATGAAACCCTGAAATATACACAGGGTGAGAGTTCCCTTTTCATGGTCAATAGCCGCGAGTCGAAACTGATGGACCTGTTACAAAAACGGATCGAGACAAATATAAAATTCCTGAAGGCGAAATATGCGGCTCAATGGGCTGCCGGTTCATTGCGTTAGTGGCTTTACGCAAACGGCAGTCAAATCCTCAGTTGATTCAATCCTGTTTATAGACAATCCCGTTCTTCATCACAAAACTTACGCGTCCCATACATTTGATCTCTTTTGTGGGATCACCGTCCACGGCAATAATATCCGCAAACATCCCTTTTTCCGTTACGCCTAATTTCTTTTCACCCAGTAAATCAGCTGCATGCAAAGTAGCGGATTGAATGGCTTCCATCGCGGGCATGCCGGCTTCTGTCATGTATACGAATTCCAGCCAGTTTTTCCCATGCGGATATACGCCAGCGTCAGTACCGAATGCGATCTTCACACCTGCCTTGTAGGCTTTGGCAAAAGTGGCCTGAATATAATTGCCCACTACCAATGCCTTTGCCCTGACCACTTCGGGATAATAGCCGGGCTTTTTTGCAGAGTCGGCCGTTGATTTGCCCGCGATAATGGTAGGCACCAGATAGGTACCCCGTTGTTTCATCAGTTCCATGATCTCTTCAGTCATATAGGTTCCGTGTTCAATGGAACTGACACCTGCAAGAACCGCCCGTTTCATGCCTTCTGCACCATGTGCATGTGCCGCCACTTTAAAACCATAGTCTTTGGCTGTAGCAACGATGGCTTTCAGTTCTTCCTCCGTAAACTGCGCACCACTGCCGTCTTTGGCCAAACTGAGTACGCCACCGGTTGCCGTTATCTTGATCAGATCAGCGCCATCCTTGTATCGCTGACGAACCGCTTTGGCGCAATCATCAGGACCATTCACCACCCCTTCTTTTGGTCCGGGATCCCCCATCAGGTTTTCATTAAACCCATTGGTGGGATCTGCATGTCCGCCTGTTGTCGCGATGGCTTTTCCGGCGGTATAGATCCTCGGTCCTGCAACCCATCCTTTGTTGATGGCGTTTCGCAATGAGATATTGGCACCCGTGCCACCCAGATCCCGTACGGTGGTGAAACCTGCCATCAAAGTCTTTTTGGCGAAATTGACACCCTGCAGGGCAAAGTCGGCCTTGTTCCACGTAAACTTATTGAGATAGCTGCCAGGATTGACTTCATCTTCCATATGCACATGCATATCCATCAGACCGGGCATTACGGTACGATGGGTCAGATCAATGACTTTATCCTCTTTGCTGCCGGAAACATACCCCTTCAACACATCCGTGATCAGGTTCCCTTCCACCACCACCGTCATTTCCGGAAGCAGTTTACCGTTACGGGTATCTACCAGTTTACCGCAATGCAGGATTGTTTTTTGCGCGGATACAGAAAGCAGCCAAAAAAATAACAGGCCGAATACAGTGGTTTTTTTCATCGAAAAAATTTCAGGTGTGATAAAACAGATTTCAGAAAACCATCCATTCCAAAAATACAAATAGCACAGGGCTATCAGAATCCGGAAGACAGGGTAAGATAATCAGAACTTTTTAAACAAAAGAAAACCCCGACTGGAATCGGGGTTTCAGAAATAAAATAAACCAACTCTTTATTTATTGGGTTGTGGGGTATATCGTAAATAGGGTTTTACCACTTTGACCCCTTTGGGAAATTTCTTGATGGCATCTTCGGTACTGATCGAAGGAACGACCACCACGTCTTCCCCTTCTTTCCAGTCTGCCGGTGTAGCCACACTATAATCAGCAGTCAGCTGTAAGGAGTCGATCACCCTTAATACTTCATAAAAATTACGCCCGGTTGAAGCGGGATAGGTAATCATCAATTTTATCTTCTTGTCGGGTCCGATGATAAAAAGGGAACGTACGGTAAATGTTTCCGAAGCATTGGGATGTATCATACCGTAGGCAGTGGCGATACTTTTGTCCTCATCGGCAATAATGGGAAAACCAACGTTTACATGCTGTGTTTCATTGATATCATTGATCCAGGCCTTGTGACTGCTGACACTGTCAACACTTAAGGCCAATACTTTTACATTTCTTTTTTCAAATTCACCCTGCAAAAGGGCGGTCTTGCCCAACTCTGTGGTGCAGATCGGCGTATAATCGGCGGGATGCGAAAAAAGCACGCCCCATCCGGATCCCAGGTAGGTATAAAAATCAATTTCCCCTAGAGAAGTCTGGGCCTTGAAGTTGGGAGCGATATCTCCTAGTCGTAAACTCATAACTTGTTGTTTTGGTCATAAAATTAAGATATTCCTACTTTTTTTGTAGACTAAATTTTTTTAGTTGTTTTTTCCTTCCCTTTCTGCTCAGGCGTTCCCACTGTCCTTGCTTTCTGCAGGGATGTCCTGCCATATTTTAGTTTCACATCATCAATGGCCTGGTACAGCTTGTTCTTTTTTTCTGCATCCTCAAACAGGCTGGCCTGCACCGGGTGCTGGGTAAGCTC
>JAGWTX010000588.1 GCA_028875955.1 Bacteroidota bacterium
GCGATCATCCCCGTGCCCAATGGCGCGCCATCCAATCTTTGTTTGGGGGGTAAGAATTTTGACACGATGTATATTTCCTGTAAGGATAAAGTGTACCGAAGAAGATTGCATGTAAGGGGAACCAATGCATTTGAACCACCTGTTTTACCAGCAAAGCCAAAACTATAAACAGCAGCCCTATAATATCGTATAAAATATCCACCGCCGGCGGTTTCCATTTACCAGGATATATGGCGGTAGCTTAGTCCTCCCCCGGTTCCATTTTACCGGAGATCCCGATCCGGTTCCACATATTGATACAGATGATCAACATGATAACCTGCGCCAGGTATTCTTCTCCCAATAAGGACAATGCATCGTCATAAACTGCGTCGGACACCTGTCCCTGGATCAGGGTGATCTCCTCCGTCAATGCAAGTATCGCACGTTCTTCTGCGGTGTACAGACGGGTTTCCTTCCAGGCCGACAGGAGATAAATCCTTTGCTCCGTTTCACCCAACTTACGGGCATCACGGGTATGCATGTCCAGACAATAGCTGCACCCGTTGATCTGTGAAGCCCTGATACGGATCATCTCTTTGTGTAAGGGTTTCAGCCCGGTTCCATCTATGTATTTTTCCATAGACAGCATGACTTTGTAGGCTTCGGGTTGCACTTTGCCCATCCGGATTCTTTGTTGCATGATGAATTGTTTTGATGAATGACAAAATTCAGATCAAAACAGCTGAAACTTCTTGAACTGGTTCAAGAAATGGATCAGACTTTTCCGGCACGGATCTTACTGAGAAATTCCGCACTGATATTCAGATAGGACGCCAGCATATATTGCGGAACCCGTTGTAAAAATTCAGGGAAGGATTCTGCGAAATGTTGATAACGTTCAACACCAGACTGACTGAACAGGTATTTGATCCGCAACTGCGATGCGGCAAACGACCGTTGTACGATCAGGCGGAAATATCTCTCCAGTTTCGGGATCCTGTTGAGTAACTGGGCTTGTTTTTCCCGGGTGAGCGTAATAACTTTTGAATTTTCTACCGCCTGAATACTGAAATGGGAAGGCCGCTGGTTATCCAGGCTCATATGGTCTGTGATCCACCAGTTTTCAATGGCAAACTGACAGGTATGTTCCGTTCCTTTCTCACTGATAAAAAAGGCGCGCAGACAACCTTTCTCCACAAAATACAATGACTGACAGATCTGTCCTTCTGTTACCAGACAGGTTTTTCTTTTGATATCCCGGCTAACCAGTTCCCCTTCCAGGTAATTGATTTCTTCCAGATCCAGGGAAACCATTTTTTGCATATGGGAAATCAGTTCTTTCATAAACTACCTGACTGCATTTCCAGCAAAGATAGTTAACCATCCGTTTTCTGCTGGCTAAGAAGAGGTACATGCAGTAACTGTTTATGCCGAAAACAGGATGGTGTTGTTACGGGCATCTATTGGAACAAAGACTCTTTTTCCAGCAATCGTTGCAGTAACACCAGCTGGTTCCCTGCCCTTACAAAATTTTGTTGCGGATATTTTGCGCCATAATAGACATCCTCATTCAGGTAATCCGTGATAAAACGCAATGCCTGCATATAGATCATGTATTTACCGGCATAGAAAAAATAGTTCTTTTCCACTTTGGTCAGCTCTGCATTCATTTCAGCAGCATAACCGTCTACAATGGCCCAGTAGACATCGTCCCTGATATGGATTTTTGAGAAGTCCGGTTCTTCCTCGCTCACGGTACACAGATAGGTACGCATCATATCCCCTACATCGCTGATAAAATAACCCGGCATCAGCGTATCCAGGTCAATCACGCAGATCGCCTTTTCCCGGGCATCAAACAATACATTACTGATCTTGGTATCATGATGGGTAACCCTTTTTATAAAAAATGGATTTTTTACAATAGCCATGTATTCCGTTACGATGCCTGTATGCTGACCCAGCTGTTCTATGATCTCTTTTGATTCCGATATTCGTCTGGGATTGCCTGCAAGCAGTGCCTGCTGAAATTGCTGATACCGCAAAGCCAGGTTATGAAAATGCGGTAATGTGATATGCAGTTTTTCCGAAGGGAACCCCGACAGCAAGCGGGTAAACAAACCAAATTGGGATGCAGCTTCAAATGCCTGTCCTGCATTG
>JAGWTX010000589.1 GCA_028875955.1 Bacteroidota bacterium
CTGGCTATTGAAGAAGGAAGCACGATGGTTAGGATAGGAAGTCTGCTCTTTGGTGCAAGAAAGTAGTTGTAAAACAAATTTGAAAATGTGCTGATTTGAAAATACAGCCTCATTTTCAAATTAGCACATTCTCAAATTTTCAAATTACTTCAAGGTTTCATCCAGCCATTTAAAGAATTCCCTTTGCCATACAAGGGCATTCTGCGCAGAAAGTACCCAGTGGTTTTCTTCAGGCAGATAGATGAACCGGCTTTTGATTCCCTTTAATTGTGCTGCCTGGAAAGCCTGTTGCCCCTGTTCAATCGGTACCCGGTAATCATGACCTCCCTGGAAGATGAGGATGGGCGTATTCCATTTGTCTACAAAATTACTGGGGGATTGTCCAAAGGAGCGCTGGGCTGCTGCATTGTTTTTATCCCAGTAAGGCCCCCCTTTTTCCCAGTTTTCAAAAAACATTTCATCCGTTGTACCATATTCGCTTCTGAAATCAAAAACGCCATCGTGTGAGATAAATGTTTTGAAACGGCCCTCGTGTTGACCTTCCAGTGCAAACACTGAAAAGCCACCGAAACTGGCTCCCACACAACCCAATCTATTTTTATCAACATAGGGTTCTTTGGATACGGCATCAATGGCACTCAGGTAATCCTTGATCACCTGTCCGCCCCAATCCTTGCTTACCGCCTCATTCCATTTGGTGCCGAAACCGGGCATACCTCTTCTACAGGGGGCCACTATGATATACCCCTTTGATGCCATCAGTTGAAAATTCCAGCGGAATGAATAAAACTGGGTAAGCGGAACCTGCGGCCCTCCCTGGCAATACAATAAAGTGGAATATTTTTTGGATGCATCAAAACCGGGTGGGTAAATCACCCATACCAGCATCTGTTGGTTATCCGTAGTGGTCACCATTTTCTTTGCAAATGTGCACATGGCAATATTGCCGTAGGCAGCATTGTTCACAGATGTAAACTGTTTACAGCTACCCGTGCCGAGGTCCACTTTGTACAACTCTGTCGCATGATTGAAATCGGTACGGGATACAAATAAGGTATGTCCTTTTTCTGCAATGATGCCGGTAATATCAAAATCACCGCTGGTTATCTGACTGATCACTGCCGGTGATTTTGTGATGAGTGTATTATTCACCCTGAACAACTGCAAGGTACCCTGGATGGGTGCGATAAAGAAAATACTATCTCCTCTTTTGCTCCATTGAAAACTTTCCACATGGATATCATCCCTTCCTGCAGTCAGATTCACTTCCGTTTTACCATCAGAAACCATGATATCCTGTTTGTCTGATTCGTAACCATCCGTTTTCATCCGTAACCAGGCGAGGGTGCCCGATTTATGGAAGGAAGGACTAACATCATATCCTTTGTTTTTTTCAGTGAGGTTGACGGTTTTTCCGGTGGTGATATCATATTCAAAGAGATCCGTGTTTGTGCTTAGGGCATAATCTGTACCTGCTTTTGGCTTGGTTACATATACGATGTGTTTCCCATCCGGATGCCAGATATAATCACCGTCGTCTCCAAAAGGTTTTTGGGGACAATCAAATGGCTGACTCCCCATGATATCTTTTGCGTTTCTGGTGTCAGGTACCCCATTCACGATGGGTGTCAGAAAAACATGGTCGAATTTCCCATCTTCCCAGGTATCCCAATGGCGGTAATTCAGGGAATTGTAGATATAAACATTTGATTTGGGCAGATCGGGATAATTGTCTGCACCGGTTACTTTGAATAGGGAAACGGGTTTGTCGCTGATCAAATATTTGCCATCCCTGGAAATTTTCGGATTGACAAAAAAACTGTCCGTATTGGGAATCTCCACAGATTCCCCTCCACTGGTGGCCATATAATATAATTTCCGGCTGGATGTATTGGTAGCCAGATCGGGCGTGCTTACTGAATAAATCAGGTAGTTTTCATCCCTGGAGAGTCCTAAGCCGGTTACCCTTCCCAATTTCCACATTTGTTCCGGTGTCAGGGGTTTCTGGGCATCGGCAGACAGGACGCCTGTGATTAGCAGCCAGGCAACAAACATTCTTTTCATGGTATTCTTTTTTGAAAATAACAAAGCATAAAGTTATTGAATAATCATCAGAGGGTATCATGCCGCATCAATCCG
>JAGWTX010000590.1 GCA_028875955.1 Bacteroidota bacterium
CTTCTCCTAAAATAAATTGAATGAAGAAAATTCTCCTTTATCTGGCAATCCTTTGTTCCGGATATGCCACTGCCCAACGTACAGAACAGCCTGAAGACTGGCAAAAAATGTATCGTGCTTTTGCCACCAAGACCAATGACCTGGTGAACACAAAACTGGAAGCCGGTTTTGATTACAATCATTCCTATCTCAATGGAAAGGTCTGGATCACGCTTACACCGCATTTTTATCCGACCGATTCCCTGGAACTGGATGCCAAGGGGATGGATATCCATAAAGTATCGCTTTTCAAAGAGGGCAAATACATCCCCCTCAAATACCAGTATGACAACCTTTCTCTCCGGGTCCAGCTCGACAGGACTTATAAAAAAGGACAGTCCTATAAAATATTCATCGATTACACAGCCAAACCCAATGAGTTCAAAACCCATGGCAGTGATGCGATAACGGATGCCAAGGGTTTGTATTTTATCAATCCGAAGGGTGAGGAAAAAGACAAACCCACACAGATCTGGACACAGGGTGAAACCGAAGCCAATTCTGTCTGGATCCCCACCATTGACAAACCTGATCAGAAATGTACCCAGGAATTCTCCTTAACGGTGCCTGCCAAATATGTATCACTCTCCAATGGTAAACTGGTTTCCCAGAAAAAACACTCAGACGGAACCCGTACCGATACCTGGGTTATGGATCTTCCCAATGCCCCTTATTTGTTTTTCATAGGTGTGGGTGATTATGCCGTGATCAGGGATCAGTATAAGGGAAAAGAAGTCAGCTATTATGTTGAGAAAGCCTATGCTTCCGTTGCCAGAAAGATTTTCGGTCTTACACCCGAAATGATGAAATTCTTTTCTGAGAAAGTAACGGGTATCGATTATCCCTGGGTCAAATACAGCCAGATTGTCGGAAGGGATTATGTAAGTGGCGCCATGGAAAACACCACGGCTACACTGCACCAGGAAAGCGCCCAGCAGAATGCCAGGGAACTGGTGGATGGCAACAGCTGGGAATCAACCATCGCCCATGAACTTTTTCACCATTGGTTTGGCGACCTGGTTACCGCAGAGAGCTGGAGCAACCTGACCGTAAATGAAAGTTTTGCAGACTATAGCCAGCTTTTATGGTTTCAATACAAATATGGAAATGATGAAGCTGGGTTTGAAAACTTCAAAGAGATGGAAAGCTATCTGGCAGATCCATCCGCCAGGACCAAAGACCTGGTCAGGTTTTATTACAAGGACAAGGAAGACATGTTTGACCTGGTCAGCTATCAGAAAGGCGGACGCATCCTCCATATGTTACGGAACTATGTGGGAGACGCTGCTTTTTTCAAATCCCTGAATCTTTACCTGACCCGGTATAAATTCGGGAATGGCAGTGCCCACAAACTCAGGCTGGCTTTTGAAGAAGTGACCGGTAAGGATCTGAACTGGTTCTTTAACCAATGGTATTTTGGCAACGGCAATCCGAACCTGGATTTGAGTTATGGATATGATGCGCCTACAAAAACCGCTTATGTATATCTGAAACAGACCCAGTCCGGCGAGAAAATTTTCAAACTGCCGATTACTGTAGATGTTTACATAGGAAACCAAAAAAAATCTTACCAGGTCTGGTCTGAAAACAAAGCAGATACATTTGCTTTTGCGGTCAGTTCCAAACCCGATCTGATCGATGTGGATCCTGAGCGTATCCTGCTTGCCAGAAGAAAGGATACCAAAACACTGGAAGAGTATATTGTTCAATATAACCAGGCAGGCAATTATCTGGAAAGAAGGGAGGCCGTAGATTTTGCTTCCAAAAACAGTTCCGATCCCGCTGCCTATGCCTTGATGGAAAAAGCGCTGAAAGACCCTTATTTCAGGATCAGGATGCGTGCATTGCAGGATATCAGTCAGACTAAACTGAAAGAGAGTACCCTAACCACCATTGAAACCATCGCCAGAGAAGATGATCATAGCTTGGTGAGAGCCGCTGCGATTGATGCGCTTGCAAAACAGAAAATTTTCAGTGATAAGGATTTTCTTATCCGGTCTACCCAAGACTCATCGTATTCAGTTGCGGGTGCGGCACTGGAATCACTGTCATTAATCGATAGTGCACAGGCATTTACCATCGCCAACCGTCTTGC
>JAGWTX010000591.1 GCA_028875955.1 Bacteroidota bacterium
CCCACAAGGGTCTTACCGACTTTGGCAAACAGGTCATCCAAAAAATGAATGATCTGGGTATGCTGGTCGATCTCTCGCATGTGGGTGAACAGACATTCTGGGATGCGATCCATACCAGTACCAAACCCATTATCGTATCGCATAGCAATGCTTATGCCCTTTGCCCGGTTTTCAGAAACCTGAAAGATGATCAGATCAAAGCCGTTGCTGCCAATGGCGGTGTGATCGATCTGAATTTTTATTCGGGTTTTGTAGACAGTGGTTATGCGGTCAAGGAAAAAGCGTTTATGGAAAACCACAAGAAAGAATTGGATTCCCTGATCAGGGCAGGTGTGCAACAGAACTATGCCCTGTTTGTTTTAGCCGATAAATATTCTTCCGAAGTGCAGGCGGCAAGACCGCCCCTGAGCATGCTGATGGATCATATGGATTATATCGTAAAACTGGCGGGTGTGGATCATGTGGGCCTGGGTTCGGATTTCGATGGTATCAATTCTTCGCCTCAGACATTGGATGATGTAACCAGTTACCCCCTGATTGCCAAAGCCATGCAGGAAAGGGGTTACCGGAAAAAAGACATCGCCAAGATCATGGGCGGGAATATCCTTCGCGTTTTAAAAGCCAATGAAAAATAACGGAAACCGTTATACGGTATCATAAATGCTGATACTGACCGATCGTTTATTTTACGAAATTTATTACATGAAAAAAAGCTGCTTATTCCTGCTCCTGTTACCCTTCCAGTTATGGGCCCAGTCTTTTTCACCCAAAGAAATAGCAGGCTGGAAAAAACAGGCTGCGCAGGTAACCATTATCCGGGATCATTTCGGCGTACCCCATATTTATGGAAAAACAGATGCCGATGCCGTATTTGGTTTGTTGTATGCGCAATGCGAGGACGATTTCAAAAGGGTGGAAATGAACTATGTGGAGAAACTGGGCAGACTGGCCGAAGTGAATGGGGAGAAAGATCTATACAATGACCTGTTGATACGGATGGTGATTGATTCGGCTGATGCGATCAAAGATTTTACCAGCAGTCCTGCCTGGTTACAAAAGCTGATGAAGGCCTATTCGGATGGGATCAATTATTACCTTGCAACACATCCTTCCGTAAAACCCGCTTTGCTTACCCGTTTTCAACCCTGGTATCCGCTTTTATGGACAGATGGCAGTATCGGTGCCATAGATGTAGCCGGTATCCGGATAAATGAGCTGGCTGGTTTTTATGGTGGTGAGAAAGAAGCCACGGCCTATCAGCCTCCGATAGAAACCGATCCGCTGCCGAACGGCTCCAATGGTTTTGCCATTGCGCCTTCCAGGACGGCATCGGGGAATGCCATTCTGTATATCAATCCGCATGTAACTTTTTATTTCCGGCCGGAAGTGGCTGTTCAGAGTGAGGAAGGATTGCATGCCTATGGTGCAGTAACCTGGGGACAGTTTTTTATTTACCAGGGATTCAATGAACACCTGGGCTGGATGCATACTTCGAGTTACAGCGATGTAGCCGATGCCTATATTGAAAAAGTAACACAAAAAGATGGCCATTATTTTTACGAATACAACGGACAGCTGAAACCCGTTGCAGAAAAAAAGATCACCCTTCGCTACACCACGGCAGCAGGGATGGTAACCCGACATTTCACCACTTATGCTACCGGTCATGGTCCGGTGATGGCCAAAAGAAATGGTAACTGGATCAGTGTGAAAGCGAATAACCGATCCATCAAAGGACTGTTGCAATCCTGGGAACGCACCAAAGCAGCCAACCTGGCCGAGTATACCCAAACCATGGAACTGCTGGCCAATACATCCAACAATACGGTGTATGCAGACGATCAGGGAAACATCCATTACTGGCATGGCAATTTTATGCCAAAAAGGGATCCTAAATATGACTGGACAAAACCCGTTGACGGATCGACATCCGCCACCGAATGGCAGGGTTTGCACAGCTTAACGGAATTGATTACCGTACACAACCCGGCAACGGGATGGATCCAGAATTGCAACTCCTCTCCTTTTACAGTATCGGGAAGCAGTAGTCCGAAAGAAGCCGATTTCCCGAAATACATGGCACCCAACGGCGATAATTTCAGGGGGGTGACTGCAGCGAAAATCCTGAGTAGT
>JAGWTX010000592.1 GCA_028875955.1 Bacteroidota bacterium
TCGATCCGGACCAAGGGCCATTCCTCCCCATAACCGATATACTCATATTGTGAGATCAGCAACAGCGAATTGGTGAGTTCAATCATCTCCTGCTGCTCTTCCTTTAAAGACCTTAACACATCTTCATATTCGGAGCCGGCCAGCGGTTTGTGCAATGCGGATTCTGTTTCAGACAACATGGTCGCCAGGGGGGTTCTCAATTCATGGGATGCGTGGTAAACAAAACTTTTCTGAAATTCAAAAGCCTTACTCAGTCTTTCCAGCATTGCATTGAAATTCCTGGCAATCTCATTGATCTCATCTTTTGCTTCAGTCGCTTTCACTCTTTCTGTGAGGTTTTGCACGGTGGTTTTTTGCATCTGCTGACCCAATTCCTTCAATGGCCTAACAGCTTCCTTTACAAAGACAAAAGAAATGATAGCGGAAAGCAAAAGGGCTCCCAGGAATACAAAGACCAGTATTATCTCAAGATTCTTTAATTTCTGGTAACCCTGGTAATCATATCCCGAAACAAATACGTATGATTTGGTATCCGGCATGTACATCGCCGTCCGCTGGTAACGATTGTTATCAACAAAACGGTACTGTTTACCATCCCGGAGTTTTGCAAAAGGAACAAATATGGAAAATGTATGCAGGGTGTCCGGAAAATGGAAAATCACGTTCCCTGTAGAATCAAGAATATACAGGGCTTCGTTATATAGGGATTTGTCATGTACCTCGTTTATCAACCGATAGGCTTCGGCAGGGTCTTTCCGTTTGACATCGTTGAAAATATTGTATACTTCCTGTCCTTCCTTGCTTACATGCTGAAAATAATCCTCCTCCCGGCTATTGGAAAAAAGAAAATAAATGGTGATACAGGACAAGAAAAGGATGATGGCAACAAAGGAAGTGAAAAGGAGTGCAAATCGGAGTTTCAGGTTCATTGCACGGGCTGTTTACTTTATATAATAGCCAAAACCCGGTTTGGTATGGATCAATTTCTTATCAAATGGTTTATCGATCTTATTGCGGAGAAAACTGATATACACTTCAATGGTATTGGTACCTGTATCAAAACTCAGGTCCCATACTTTTTCCAGGATCTCCTGTTTGGAGATCACCCGGTCTTTGTTACGCGCGAGTAAGACCAATAAGGTGAATTCCTTGGCCGTCAGATTGATGTTGACGCCGCCGCGGGTTACGGTCTTGTTGAGAAAATTGATCTCCATGTCTTCCACCCTGATGATATCAGAAGCAGCCGGCAGGTCTGAGCGTTTCAAAAAAACCTTGACACGTGCAAACAACTCGACAAAATGAAAAGGCTTGACGATATAGTCATCTGCTCCGATGTTGAAAGCCTCCACCTTGTCGTGGATCTCACCGGCAGCACTTAACATGATGATGGGTACTTTTTTGTTCTGATCGCGAAACTCACGGCATAACACATACCCGTTCTTATACGGCAAATTGATATCCAGCAAAACCAGCGCGTAGCTATGCTGTGAAAACAACCGGGATGCTTCAAGTCCGTCTACTGCCACATCGGTTTCATAACCATTGCTGTTCAGTTCATCGCGAATTACTTTACCGAGTTTCAGCTCGTCTTCCACCAGCAGGATCCTGTTTTTGTCAGCCATTTTTTTGTTCAGATTTCACCTTAAAAGTAAGCAAAATTTAATGCCGCCCTTTTTTTTCGGCGTTAGGAGGAGCGAAATCAATGGCAGAAAGGCGATTAATTTGGCCACCTGGTTGCAATTTGGCGAAACAGAACAACTGTTAGTATGTAAACCCATCCGGGAAGGATACAAGCGCTTTCCAGCCTTTGTATCCCGGGATGTTTATTCGATACGTTTTACATCTCCGCTACCGGAAACACTTTGTTTGATGGTGGGATCACCTTTATAATATACGGAACCCACGCCTGCGATCCGGATATCCAGGGTGTTTGCGGCAAAGACTTTTACATCCCCGCTGCCCGCAATCCTTACGGTTGCATTCTCGGATTTCAGATCCTCGGCTTTATAATTGCCTACCCCACTGATCTGGATGCGCTGATCCCTGGTTTCCCCGGTTAAGGTAAGGGTTCCGCTTCCCGCAATTTCTGATTCCAGGGAAGGGGTATTGATCTCCAGTTGCATATCACCGGA
>JAGWTX010000029.1 GCA_028875955.1 Bacteroidota bacterium
CAGACCGACAGCAATTATGGAAATATCTTTTCGGTATGGGACCGGCTCCTGGGAACCTTTAACTATACTCCGATCGAACAAATTCAATACGGGCTCGATGTATTGGATGGGGAAAAGGACGAAAAACTGGGCTTCCAGTTATCGATTCCCTTTGACAAAACCGTAAAAACGGATTATTAAAGCCGGAATGATACATCTTTGCAGAAATGCAGCAAATGAAGAAAATAGCCATGATACCGGCCCGATATGCGGCTACCCGTTTCCCTGCCAAACTAATGCAGCAACTGGGTGATAAAACCGTAATCCTTCATACCTATGACAATACGGTTTCAACCGGATTGTTCGACGCGGTCTTTGTGGTAACCGACAGCGACATCATATTCCAAGAGATCCGTTCACATGGGGGCAATGCCCTTATGAGCAAAAAAAACCACGAAAGCGGCAGTGACCGGATTGCAGAAGCCATCACAGACATGGCGGTGGATATCATTGTTAATGTGCAGGGAGATGAACCCTTTGTGAAAAGAGAACCCCTTGAAAAACTATTGGCCGTATTTGAAGGGGATACCGAAGAAAAAATACAGGTTGCTTCTTTGATGCAGGTGATGAAAGAACAGCGGTTTATCGAAGACCCGAATTATGTAAAAGTGGCCGTTGATAAAAACAACCTTGCGCTTTTTTTCTCCCGGAGTGTGATCCCCTTTCCAAGAAACCAGGAATCCCGGCCGGTTTATTACGAACATATCGGCGTATATGCCTATCGGAAAAATGCATTGCTCAATTTCACCAACTGGGAGATGACACCCCTGGAAACGGCTGAAAAAATCGAGTGTCTCCGCTATCTTGAAAATGGTATCCCGATAAAGATGGTGGTTACAGAGTACATGGGTATAGAAATCGATACCCCTGAAGACCTGGTAAGGGCCGCCCAGCTACTTTCCTGATGATGGCTGTTTTATTCCGGGCTGATGGCCATCCGGAAAGGTGTTTTTTGCGATAAGTCTTTGTATCTGTATTCCATGATTTCCCCTGTCTGAACCCGGGTCCGCCACTCAACAAAAAGTACCCGTCAAAATCAACCTATGTTCTAAATTGGCCGGATGAGAATACGCATACAGGTTTGGGGGATGTTGCTTTGCCTGTTGACGGTAATGCAGAACCATGCTCAGTCGAAGACCGATACAGCCGGGTTTTCGGTTTCTGTTTTCAACGAACAGGGTGAAGCGCTCGCAGGAGCCATTGTAGAAATCCAGCAGGGGGCCGACAATACACTCGTGAAATCCGCCGTCACTAATAAAAACGGCTTGTCTGTTTTTTACATACCCGTCACCGCAGGCTTTTTGGCGAATATTTCCTTTATCGGCTATCAGCCGGTGAAAGTTCCGATCCTTCCGAAAAACATTTCCGATAAATTTCTGCGCATCGTTTTAACACAGACGGCTAAGGATCTGGCAAACGTAACGGTCAACAGCCGGAAACCCTTTCTGCAACAGGCTCAGGGAAAAATTATTGTCAACGTGGAGGCTTCTGTAACCAATGCAGGAACCACGATACTTGAAGTAATGGAAAAATTACCGGGTGTTGTGGTTGATAAAAACGGGGGGATCAGTTTGCAGGGCAAAACGGGCGTACTTGTGTTGATTGATGATAAACCCACTTATGTTTCGGGTTCAGACCTGAACAACCTGCTCAGCGGTATGAGTTCCGCACAGGTGGATCAGATCGAACTGATTACAAGTCCTTCCGCAAAATATGATGCGAGTGGGAATGCCGGTATCATAAATATCAAAACCAAAAAAAACAAACAGGTAGGGTTCAATGGCATACTCAGTACCGCCTTTACACAGGGTCGTTATCCCAAAAGCAACAATAGTCTGGTATTGAATTACCGGAATGGCAGGTTCAATGCATTTCTTACCTACAGCGGTAATTACAACAAAGGATTTACAGATATCTATGCATTGCGGAAATATTACAACCCTTCCCGGGCATTGGTTGCCACCCTTGATCAGCCAACCATTTTTATTTCCCGAAACCTGGGTCATACGCTTAAAACGGGTTTTGACTTTTATGCTGGCCCTAAAACCACGCTGGGTCTGGCTTTCACGGGGATCTGGGTAAACAGGGAAACATCCGGCGACGCCGCAGCACACTGGATCAATACCAGCGGCGGCATCGATTCTACGATTCAAACCAATAGCAACAGTACCAACCATTTCAACAATGTTGGGGTTAATGTTAATGGCAGACACAGCATCGGCAAGCAACAGGAAATCAGTTTTGATGTGGATCTGTTGAAATATTCCATAAGCAACCGGCAAAATTTCAACAGCTTTTTTGTGTCGGGCGGTCAGCAGGCAGAGGGTTCCCGTGGTGATCTGCCCTCCGGCATAGACATTTTTTCGGTAAAAGCTGACCATCGGATTCAAATCAGTAACTATTCAAAACTGGAATCGGGTTATAAAATATCCAGTATCCGGACAGATAATGTTGCAGCCTATGATTATTTTGATGGCACACAATGGAAAGAGGACCTGGGCAAAAGCAACCATTTTCTTTACAAGGAAGCCATCCAGGCAATCTACAGCAGCATGGAATATAAAAAAGCCAAACTCAGCTATCAACTGGGTCTCCGGTTCGAGAATACAAACTATGACGCCCACCAGCTGGGAAACAGTGCAAGGAATGATTCTGCCTTTTCTAACCATTATTCCGGGTTCTTCCCCTCAGGCTATCTGAGTTATGAAGCGGATTCTTCCAATATTTTTACGGTTACTGCCGGAAGACGGATTGACAGACCTCCATTCCAAAGGCTTAACCCTTTTGTTCTCATCATCAACAAATACACTTATGAAAGAGGGAACCCCTTTTTCAAACCCCAATACAGCTGGAACCTGGAATTGAGTCACCAGTTCAAACAGTTCCTGACAACCACCCTTTCCTACAGCATTATAAAAGATTATTTTTCCCAGTTGTTTTTGGCTGAAGGAACGGATATACTGGTGTATACCAATGGTAATGTCGGGAAAATGGTTAATCTGGGATTATCGGTTGCCGTTCAGCTTTCTCCTGCCAAATGGTGGTCGCTGAATAGTCAGGCAGTTTTTAATTACAAAAAGTTTTCAGGGTACCAGAATGTCAATTACCAGTCAAACATATCACAGCTGACTACCAGTATCAACAACCAGTTTCGGCTGGATAAGAATTATACTGCTGAAATTTCCGGGTTTTATACCGGCAAGGCGAGAAATGATATACAGGAACGCTTGCTGCCCACCGGACAGCTTTCTATCGGTATCGCAAGGCCCGTATTACAGAAAAAAGGGACATTGAAATTGAGCATGCGCGATATTTTCTTTACCCAGGTGATGGAGGGGAATACGGATTTCCCGAATGCCGATGAATATTTTATACTGAGAAGGGATACCAGGGTTATCAATATCGCATTTACCTGGCGATTGGGTAAACCCTTAAAAACCCAGCATCGTTCAACCGGCGGAGCAAAGGATGAAATTGACCGGGTAAACGGGGGCTGAGGTTTTTCTGATACGCATTGGTTTATTCAATACCCAATTCCTTTTGAATCGTTTCCAGGGATCTCCCCTTGGTTTCGGGTAAAAATTTCCAGACGAATACCAGGTGTACCAGCATCATCAGGCTATAAAAAACAAAGGAGTAAAAACCGCCCTGCTGGCTTCCTTCCACGATCACCGGGAAGGTCCAGGAAATGATTGCCGCCATGATCCAGTGTGTGAAACTGCCCAGCGACCCTCCCTGCGAACGTACCGAATTGGGAAAGATCTCAGAAATAAACACCCAGATGACCGCCCCCTGTGAAAAGGCAAAAAAAGCAATAAAACCAATAAGGTAAAAGATCACATTACTGCTCGCGCCACCCTGGAAGGCCATGGCGGTAAGACCTAAAAAAACGATCATGCCAACCGAACCGATCAGCAATAGTTTTTTTCTTCCGAACCTGTCGATAAATGACATGGCAAGTAAGGTAAAAAACAGGTTGGCAGCGCCAATATAGACTGGTTGCAGATAGGAATGGGCTTTATCAAATCCTGCCATTTCAAATATCCTGGGCGCATAATAAATGATTGCATTGATGCCGGAAAGCTGGTTAAACATGGCCAGCAGAACAGCAAAAAGAATGGGTTTGCTGTATTTTTTCTGAAATAGTTTTTCAGAACTATGCGCAACCGATGCCCGGATCGTTTCAATGGCTGAAGCAACATCCAGTTCCCCCAAGCGCTGAAGGATCGGTACGGCGGCATCTTCCTGGTGATTCAGGATCAGCCAGCGTGGGCTTTCCGGAATGGTTCTCACCAGTGCCCAGAAAAGTCCGGCCGGAACCACCATGATACCCAGCATCCAACGCCATGCGTCCTCTCCTAAACCCACGAATAGAAAATTGGTCAGATAGGCGATAAATATTCCCGCAACTATATTCAGCTGGAAAGAACCTGCCAGCCGGCCTCTTAGAGAAGCTGGTGCAATTTCAGATATATACATGGGGCCCACTACCGAAGATGCCCCAACAGCGATCCCGCCAATAAAACGAAATAAGATAAACAGGATCCAGATGGTGGAGGAAGCACATCCGACAGCCGATAACAAATACATGATGGCTATCACATACAACACTTTTTTCCGCCCGAATTTTTGTGCAGGTTTCCCGGCAATGATGGAGCCCAATACGGTACCGATCAGGCTGGATGCCACCGTAAAACCCTGCCAGAAACTGCTTAGCGACCACAAAGACTGGATGGTTTTTTCCGCACCTGAAATCACAGCCGTTTCAAATCCAAACAAAAAGCCACCCAGGGCGGCTATCAGGGCAATCCTTACGGGGTAAGATATTCTCATATAGGCAGGCTTTGTATGTAAGACTTTCAATAATGAATATACAACCATTCTCACATGCAATGTAAGGCTGCGCCTAAAAAATAGGACTCTCCCGGATAATCGGCTTCCTTTTTTCCCGATTCAGCGGGTAGTCGTATCTTGTAGATTAACAACCATTCAATATCCACTGTTCCGGAGAATACATGACAAAGAAAAGCACCAGTCCGTTCCGAATCGCTAACCATAAAATCAGATGGCTACTGGTTTTTGCCATCATATCCTTTGTGATTTCAGCCTGGCTTTTATTCCAGCAGGGGCAGAAACAGGGAGAGGCCCGTTATTGGGTGGAACATACCAACAGGGCTATCAATAAGGTCGATTCCATCCGTATTCTTCTTTCTGAATCTGAAACCATTACCCGGAATTATATCATCACAAGGGAGCCCTATTGGTCGGCCCGGCTGAAGCAATTACATCCTCACATCAACCAGACCCTGCATGATTTTCAGCTATACACAGAAGACAACCCCGAACAGCAGGAAACGGTTAAAAGGATCATTACACTGGTCGCGGGTAAACTGGCTTTTCAAAACAGTTTTTTAGAAAGCGACAAGTCAATTGAAGAAAACCTGAAGGGATTGAAACAGGATGGGGATGGCACGAAACGCAACCAGCTGATAGAACTTGATTTACGAAAGAGCCTGGCGATAGAAAAAAAATTACTGGCAATACGCACGGATATTTATGTCAATACGAACACGACCAGTTCAAAACTCATTCTGATCATTGGGCTGTTTTCCGTAATCCTCGTGCTGGTTATTATTTTCCGGCTTAATGAGGATAACTCCTTAAAGAAAAAAGCGGAAGAAGATGTGGTGATAAGTGAGGCCAAATACCGGAAACTGATTGAAAATGCAGGGGTGGTCATGTATACCACAAACCCGGTTGGTATCATCAATTTTGTCAATAACAAGGTCACTTCGCTTACGGGTTATACGGTGGAGGAGTTACAGGGAAAACATTTTTCAGTGCTGCTGGATGCGAAGGACGTAAACCAGGTCGTAAATTTTTATGTAAGCCAGTTTACCAGCAAAACATCCTCCACTTTATCGGACTTCCCTATCAAAACCAAACAGGGTGAAACCAAATGGGTAGAACAGTCTGCACAGTTATTAATGGAAGAGGGAGAGGTAACCGGTTTTCAGTGCATGGTTACAGATATTACGGAAAAGAAAAAGGTTCAGGAAGAATTGAACAAATCTGAACTCCGGCGGAAAGAAAATGAATACCGGCTGAATGCAATCATGGATAACTCGATTGCATTAATCTATATCAAGGATCTGCAAGGCAGGTATGTGATGGCCAATCGCAAATTCAAGGACTTTTTTGGTTTATCGGATGAGATGGTGATCGGCATGACGGATTTTGATTTCAATCCGAAAGAAAAGGCAGAACATTATAAAAAACTGGACCAGGAAATACTGGATAACCTGCAACCGATAGAAAGCGAGGAAGTTCTCGAAACACATTTGGGTACCCGAATCCTCTTACTATTGAAATTCCCCCTGATCTCGCCGGAAGGAACCTTATTGGGCATATCCGGTATCGCATCGGATATTACTGAAAAAGTGGAGATGCAGAAGCAGCTGATCGCTTCCCTGAAAAAAGCAGAAACCGCCACCCAGATTCAGGAGCAGTTCCTGGCGAATATGAGTCATGAAATCAGAACACCCATGAATGGGATTCAGGGTATGGCCCGTTTATTGCTTGAAACAAAACTAACTGATGAACAGAAGAAGTTCACCAACATGATTACCCGGTCATTGAACAACCTGGTATTGATGGTGAACAATGTTCTGGATTTCTCCAATTTGAAAGCAGGCAAACTTACCCTGGACAGCTTTGTCTTTGATCTGACAGAGATCCTGGATGAAGTAAAAAAGCAGTTTGATAAGGACATAAACACCAAAGGGCTTTTATTCCGGATAACCATCCGGGATGATGTCCCTCGATTTGTCAAAGGTGATTCAAGAAGGATCAGACAGATATTGGCGAATCTGGTTGGAAATGCCGTTAAGTTTACCAATGCCGGATCAATCACCCTGGAAGTCGGTCTCCTGCGACAAACAGAAAACAAAGCGACGCTTCATTTTGTGCTCACCGATACGGGTATTGGTATTCCCGAAAACAAGCTGGAAACCATTTTTGAAAGTTTTGCACAGGCAGAAAAGAAAATATCCAGTGGCTATGGCGGTGCCGGCTTGGGCCTGACCATCAGCAAGGGACTTATTGAGTTGCTGGGAGGAAGCATCCAGGTCAAAAGCGAGAATGGCAAAGGGGCCACTTTTTCCTTCGATATTACGCTGGACATCACAAAGAGCGAGGACAGGCCTGCTTCAAACAATGATTATGCTGAAAGATTAAAGGGCAAGAAGATACTGGTGGTAGAAGACAATATGGTGAATCAGATGTTGGTTGGGTTTGTACTAAAAAAGGTAAACATCGTACCAGATATGGCTGCCAACGGTAAAGAAGCCATCCGTTTGTGCGAAAAACAAACCTATGACCTGATTATCATGGATCTGCAGATGCCTGAAATGGATGGTTATGAAACGACACTTTATCTGCGGAATCAGCTTAAAATAAATACCCCCATCATTGCTATGACGGCCACAGCGCTTTTGGAAGACCAGGAAAAAAGCGCGAAAGTGGGTATGAATGATTTCATGATCAAACCATTCGATTTTACGGATCTCTATACACGGCTGATCCGTTTGCTTTTCAATGAGGGTGCGGCACCAGTGGAAATAAAGGACGAAGTGCCGCAAGAGGAAGCGCTTTACGACCTTACCCTGTTGGAAGAATTGGGTGACAAAAACGCGATCCTGGAAGTATTGAACCTGTTTTTTGAAAACACCCCGAATGAGATGAAACAATTGTTGGAACTGTCTGAAAAAAACGACCAGGAAAGCCTGTACAAACTCGCCCACAAACTAAAAAGTGCGGTAGCGATGGTACAGTCGGAAAAACTCAGGGATTTGCTGAAAAATATTGAGATGAATGCCAAGGAGGCCAAAAATATTGAGGAAAGCAGGGAAATGGTAAAAGAGGTACAGCAGTTATTCGCCAGACTGGAAGTATTACTCAGGAAGGAAATGAAAACTATACAGGATGAGCTTAGCTAAAACCATGTAAATGAATTAATTTTAAATATATTTCATAATACCCCCTATGAAAATACTGGTAGCAGAAGATGAACCCATGTTGCTAAAAACGATTGAGCTGAAACTCAAGAAGGAAGGCTATGAGGTTATTACCACCACAGATGGCAGGGAAGCCATCGCCAAGATCCGGGAAACCGGACCCGATTTGGTGATCTCAGATATCATGATGCCTTATGCTTCGGGTCTGGAGATCGTTTCTTTTCTGAGAACTGAAGGTGTTAAAAAAATACCTGTGATCATCCTTTCGGCCATGGAGCAGGAAAAAGTAGTAATGGAAGCTTTTGAATTGGGTGCGGATGATTATATCACCAAGCCCTTTAGTCTCAATGAACTGACCATACGCGTAAAAAAACTGATCAACCAGTACCAGAGAAACAATGCGGGTTAACAGAAGTTACTTTATTTACCCAACTTATCTGCCTTATGCTGCGCAAACAAAACATATTCTCTATTTCACTTTTTTTCTGTTGCGTCCTGTATGCATTTCAGGCTATTGGACAAGACACCAGCAATTCAGACGGATTATTGCAGGCTGCCAGAAAAGCCGCTTTTGACAGGAGCGACTACCCGGCAGCCAAATCCTATCTTTATCGTGCTTTGGAGAAAAGTCCGGATTATGCAGATATCCGGATCTTTCTGGGAAGAATACATAGCTGGACCAAGGGATATGACAGCGCCAGATACTATTTCAACTCCGTTTTGTTGAAAGATCCGGGATATGAAGATGCTTCTGCCGCACTTTCCGATGTGGAATACTGGAGCGGGCACAGCGATAAATCATTGGCGGTTTCGGAGCAGGGATTACAATATCACCCGGCTTCACAAAACCTGCTTGTGAAAAAAGCCCGCGCATTAAATGATCTTCGCAGGTACAAAGAGGCGGAAAAGACCATTGAAGCCGCATTACTGATCAACCGAAACAATGCCGAAGCCAGGTCTTTGGCAAGCCGGATCAAGGATCTATCCGCAATGAATAAGATTGGCGTGAGTTATGACTATGTATATTTTGATAAACAATTCGCTGATGCCTGGCACCTGGCCAGTTTTGAATATACCCGGATAACCGGTATCGGCTCCGTTACCGGCAGAATCAATTATGCCAACCGGTTCAAGGAAAATGGCGTTCAATATGAAATAGATGCCTATCCGCATATTTCCAAAACCTTTTATGCCTATGTCAATGCAGGTTATTCCGATAAAATAGGTGTGTTCCCGAATTGGAGGGGCGGGTTTTCATTATATGCGAATCTCCCTAAAAGCTATGAGGCCGAGCTGGGATTTCGTTACCTCAAGTTTACCACCGACCCTACCTGGATTTATACGGCATACCTTGGCAAATACTACAAAAGCTGGCTGTTTGGTATAAGAACCTATCTCACCCCAAGCACATTCACCAACACGGTATCAGCCTCCTATACGGCTTCTGCCAGGTATTATTTCGGAAGCGCAGACGATGTAGTAGGTTTTAATGTGGGCTATGGCATCTCTCCCGATGATCGTCTGAATTCCATCCAGCTAGACTCCAAAATCCGGTTGATCTCCTATAAGGCCGGATTGTCTTTCAAAAAGAAAATTGGAAAATTCAGTGTCATTTCTGCAGATGGCAACTGGTTTAACCAGGAATACCTTCCCGATACAAAAGGGAATCAATATCAACTTAGTATAGGATGGCTTCAACGATTCTAGGCAAATACAGAAGAACGATTAACCAGTGGATACTGATTGTGCTGGTGCTTTTACCCGTATGGATGACCCTTGCCTGGTACCTGAGTCCGAAAAAAAAACTAGTGATCGCCATCGTGGATAAAACCGTACTGACCAGCCAGGGTCAGGAACATGTGTCCCTCAACTGGATACTGACTCATGAGAAATATAGTAAGAACGACCATGACCTTTACAGGGTTGACCGGGACTATTTCGGTTTTTTCCCTGGTAAAGATGAAAAATACACGCTGAAAGGTCTGGAGCGTCTAAACGATCAGCAACTCCTGCAGCTAAGCAACGATGCAGACGTAGCTTATATCACCGACTCTTATGGGATCTTTAAGAATGAATGGTTTAAGAAGGGGAGTTCGTTGGAAAGATCGGGTATTGTCTATGGGGGGCTAAGTAATCAGGATGTTACGTTCATAAAAAACATGCGTGACAAACACAAATTGGTGATGACAGAATTCAACTGCCTGGGTTCCCCTACCGACTCTTCCATCCGGAGAAATTTTGAACACCTGTTTGGAATTCGCTGGTCGGGATGGATCGGTCGCTATTTTGATTCATTCGATACCACCACCAATAAGGAACTTCCCCAATGGCTGATAAAGAATTACCGTTTACAACACAATGGCAAATGGCCTTTTACAAAAAGTGGTATTGCCTTTGTGCATGCAGATGACCGGATTGTGATTTTAGAAAATAAAACCCATCTGAACCAGGAGCTACCTTATATCTATGCAAATGCCGAGGGGCAACGACATTATGGTCTTCCGAAAAAAATAAAATATGCTTTCTGGTTTGATATTCTGACAGCCGATACCAGCTTCAATCATAGTCTGGCATATTATCAGATCGATGTTAACGGTAAAGGTAAAACCGAGTTGCAGAAAAACCAGATCCCTTCCAAATTCCCCGCCATTACGGTTCACCTGAATCGTGATTACCGGTTTTTTTATTTCTCGGGCGATTTCTGCGATAACCCGATCGACGAGTCAACCGCACGCTTTAAGGGAATTCAGTATTTCCGTTGGTTCATGTATAACAAAAGGGATCCCATAGAGAAGAAAAGTTTTTTCTGGACTTTTTACCGTCCGCTGGTTACTACCATTCTCTCAGATTATTATACAAG
>JAGWTX010000593.1 GCA_028875955.1 Bacteroidota bacterium
GCTTATGCAGATCCAGCGATTCGGAGATCTTGATCGGAAGCAGGTGCACTTTGAATATGGTCTCCCTTCCTTTTACATCGGGTTTGTCGATAGAAATCTGTCTGTCGAAACGACCCGGACGAAGCAGGGCCGTATCCAATACATCCGGACGGTTGGTGGCAGCCAGGATGATGATGCCGGTATCGCCGCCGAAGCCATCCATTTCCACCAGTAACTGGTTCAGGGTATTTTCCCTTTCATCATTACTCATGATGGCGTTTCTACCCCTGGCGCGGCCGATGGCGTCGATCTCATCAATAAATATGATACAGGGTGCTTTTTCGCGGGCCTGTTTAAACAGATCCCGAACACGGCTGGCGCCCACACCCACAAACATTTCCACAAAATCACTTCCGCTCAGGCTAAAGAAAGGAACCTGGGCTTCCCCTGCCATGGCTTTTGCCAGCAGGGTTTTACCGGTACCGGGGGGGCCGATCAAAAGGGCTCCCTTGGGGATCTTTCCGCCAAGTGCGGTATATTTTTTCGGATTTTTCAGAAAATCCACGATTTCCATCACTTCCACCTTGGCTTCATCCAGACCGGCCACATCTGCAAACGTGATGTTCACTTTGGCGCCCTTGTCAAAAAGCGTTGCCTTCGATTTGCCGATGCTGAAAATACCCCCCGGTCCTCCGGCGCCGCCCTGTCCGCCCATTTTACGCATGAGCAGCACCCAGACACCCACAATCAGGAGCAGGGAGATCACCGTATTGAATATGGGACCGAACCATTCGGGGTCGGAAGAGACTTTGGTGGGAATTTCCTGTAAACCCGGGTTTTCCTTGTAGGTCTCGTCGAGACGATCCTGGAAACTTTTGATATCATTTACTTCAAACTGAAACAACGGAACCCCCTTTACCTTGTCTTTCGGCAGGTCGGTGGTCAGTTTCATTTTGTCATGATAAAACTTTTTATAGATGCTGTCGGGTTTGATGTATACCCTTACCAGATCCTTGTTTTTCACCAGGTCCAGTCTCTCTACATCCCCCTGCAGCAGCATTTTCTGTTTGAATTCCTGTTCATAGGTTCCCGTGGTTTCCGGAGAAAACTTCATGAACTGGGCAAACAGCAGTACGCCTGCAATAATTGCATAGATCCAATAAATATTGAATTTGGGGCCTTTTCGCGGACCATCCCCTTTATCCTGACCGTTTAACCTTGGAGTTTTGTTTTCCTGTGCCATATCATTATCCCTCTGTAATAAATACTGTTTCTATATGTAAACGAATATCAGTGTCTTATGTTTTAAATTTTCAAAAATCATGCATTTGTGATCCGGCATCGCTCCACATCTCTTCCAGTTTGTAAAATTTCCTGGCTTCCGGATGCATTACATGAACCACCACATTCACATAATCGATCAAAACCCATTGGAGTGCCTGTCTTCCCTCGTGTTTATAAGGTGCTTCCTGGCATTTTTCCTGTACCTGATTTTCTACATAATCGCAAATGGCTTTGATCTGGGTGGTACTGGATGCTTCACAAACAATAAAAAAATCCGCGGAGGCTTCTTCGATTTTTCTCAGATCCAGGCTGACAATATTTTCGCCTTTCTTATCCTGTATGGCTTTGATGATCGTTTTGAAGAGTTTTGAATTACGTGTTAACCTGCTGATCGCACTTTTTTCACGCGTTTGTAATACTGAAAGAGGTTCCAATAATCGAATGGATTTAAATGATTAAAATGATCAGGTAAGTCTAGTCTGCCAGCAGGGCTCGGAAACGCTTTTTTTACGTTCCGGCCAAATCCAAGTGTTACCTGTACTAACTTCGTCAAAAATAGTAATTCTTTGTTACCCTCAGATGTGAAAAGTACCATTGGGCAACCATTCATGGAATTAACTGTGGTGGAAAGCACCAACATCTATGCCATGGACAGGTTACAGGCAAATTTGGCTGCTCATGGATCCGTGTTTTTTGCCCATCACCAGACCGGCGGAAAGGGCCAGCATGGCAAAACCTGGTCTGATGAACCGGGTACGAATATCATTTTATCGGCCATCATGGACTGTTCCTTCCTTCCGATGGCCAAACAGTTCCCGTTAAGCATGGCCGTGGCCCTTGCTTGTTTTGATTTCTTTAACAAATATGT
>JAGWTX010000594.1 GCA_028875955.1 Bacteroidota bacterium
TTGGTGCACAAGCCACTGATGGTATCCACATAAAAATCATTCGGTGTAATCGAGGCATTGACCAGCATAAACAATCCGTTGACATCACCGGTATGGTCGCTATTGATGGTATGCCAGCTACCCCCAAAACAATTGGATGTGGATTTGGCAAGGGTATATTGTCCATCATTCGGACAAGTCCCACTGGTATACTGCATGTTCGTAACTCCAGCTTTCAAAGGAACGGAAGCACCAGCACCAAAAGTGAAATCAACAATGGGATCACCCAGGCTTCCCGTACAAAGCTGACCGAAAACAAAAGGCCTGACCAGTACCAGCAGCAAACCCAGTAAGACGATTTTTCTACACATGCCCTTATTTTTGCGGATCGGTCTGTTCCAGTTTTTCCACCGAGATCAGATCGGCCATGTCCACATTCATGGGTAGTATCCCTATCTGAACAATGGCCCGTTTACCCCGGATTTCCTTTACTTCACCCACCTGGTAGTTTTTCTTCAGTTTTACGAGTGAACCCACAACAATGTGCTCATTCAGTTCCCGGTATTTCTGGTCAACTTTCTTTGCCAGTTTATTCACAACAATCTCCTCTTTTCTTTTGAACAGCAGGTTTTGCAGATTTTTGACAACCTCATTTTTATTTTCCGCTTTTTTCCAGTCAAGTACAATCTGTTTGAGTTTTCTTTCCATGTCTTTCAGATAGACCAACCGTTCTTCTGCAATTTTATTCTGGTTCTTTAATAATTCAACCTGTTGTCTGTGTCGTTCCTTATCCATCACCACCTGCATTTCTGCTTTCAACTTCTCGTTTTCACGCACTAATTTCCCCAGTTCTTTTTTCTCCTTCTGTAGTTGCTGTAAATCCTGTTCCGTGCTGTTCAGTAACCTGTCCAGTTTAAAGTGATCCTCATCCACCAGTTTCCGGGCCTTTTTGATCAGGTGTTGCGGCAATCCGATCCTTTCGGCAATGGCAAATGTATAGGAGCTGCCGGGTTTACCGATCACCAGCTTATACAAGGGCAGTAGATGCACTTCATCAAATTGCATGGCACCATTGATGATACCCCGGGTATGGTTGGCCATCACTTTCAGGTTCAGGTAATGCGTGGTTACGATTCCATAGGAATGACGCCGTGACAATTCTTCCATGATGACTTCTGCAAATGCCCCACCCAAATTCGGGTCGCTCCCGCTGCCCAATTCATCAATAAAGAACAAGGTCTTTCCGTTGGCGTTTTCAATAAAATATTTCATGTGCAGCAGATGGCTGGAATAAGTGCTTAATTCAAATTCCAGGTTTTGCTCATCGCCAATATGTATAAAAAGCTGTTTAAAGATCCCCATTTGCGAAAGCGGACTTACCGGTACCAGCAACCCGCTTTGCAGCATCATTTGATTAAGCCCGATGGTCTTCATGGTAACCGTCTTCCCCCCCGCATTGGGTCCGCTGATCACGAGAATGCGGTTCTGTTCGTCAAGGGTTAGTGTAACGGGTATGGTTTTTTTCCCCGAGGTTTTATTATACAAATACAACAGGGGATGATACGCATCGATCAGGTGAACATGCGCTTTATCCGTCAGTTCGGGTAATTGTCCGTTCATCTGCATCGCCAGTTTCGCCTTGGCCTGGATAAAGTCGTATTCACCGGTTATCTGGAGGTATTGCTGGAGCAGCGGGCTGTAAACAGACAAACGGGCAGTAAGGTCACGCAATATCCGCTGTATTTCACGTGCTTCCTCATTTTCCAGCGCATAAACATCATTGTTGAGTTCAATGGTTTCTTCCGGTTCGATAAAAGCTGTTTTTCTGCTGTCACTTTCGCCGTGCAGGATCCCCTTTACCTGTCGCTTGTGTTCAGAAAAAACGGCCACTACTCTCCTGCCGTTGCTAAAGCTTTCTTCGATGTCCGCACTATAACCTGCTTTGGTGAGTTTGGCAACCACTTTATCGAACACCCTTCTCAACTCATTCCGTTTTCGGAACAAACTCATCCGGATTTTTTGGAGGTCTTCAGAAGCTTTGTCTTTTACGTTACCGCTCTCATCCAGGATCTCGTCAATTAGTTCAATGATCACTTTTTCAAAATAAGAACCTTCGATTACCTGGCTGAGTGCCGGAAACGCCTGTCTTCT
>JAGWTX010000595.1 GCA_028875955.1 Bacteroidota bacterium
CCCGGGATAACTTTCCAGGTTTTTGATCCGCCAGGTATCATTGATCCCATCCCCATTGGGTGAAAATGCATTGGGTACTTCCGGCCCTTTCAATACTTTGATAAAGATAGTATCTGAAACCGAACAACCACCCACTCCTGTTAACGTTAACCGGTAGGTGATATCATCGTTTGGCATGGTAACCGGAGTCATTGCCGTATCACTGCTTAAATAAGTGGCGGGCGTCCATGCATATTGGAGTTGGTTGCCATATACATATACGGGTTTGATGGTATAAACCCCACCGCTTAAAACCGTTGCATTATGCGGCAGGACCAATACCGGGTTGGGATATACGGTGATATGTTTTTGTGCGGTATCACTGATGCAACCATCTGCATTGAAAAAATAGAGGCTGATGTTGAACAGACCTGAATCCGTAAACTGTTTTGCCGGATTTTGTAAGCCACTGGTGCTTCCCCCTCCCAGCGACCAGTTCCAGGCTGTTGCAGCGCTGGACACCCCATTGCTTTTGTCCTGAAAACTAACCGAGCTTCCGGAACAAAGCTGCGATGCAGAAACCGTAAACGCGGCTTTGGGTTGTGGATAGACCGTGATGGTTTGCGTGACCGAATTTACACAGGCAGTTCCACCCGAATAAGCAACCAGTTTAATCGTATAGTTCTGGGCGGTATTTAGTCCCGGATCCGGATAACTATGTGCATACAATTTACCCACCGACGGGTTCTCATCGGTTTCTTTAACCGAAGGCTGGTTGGTATTGTCCCAATAGATCTCCAGCCGGGTAACCTTCCCGAAATCCACCGTGGACGAGTCTTTGAGCAGTACCGGTTTTATACCACAGAATGGCAGTGGACTCACCATACGGAAAGCGGCTTTGGGATTGGTTCCGTTAACCGTAAAATCTTCTGTTGTATTGGCCACACAGCCATCTTTGGATGTAACGCTTAGGGATACCTTATAATAATCCGCCTTATTGTACTTCACCTGTGGATGCTGAACCGTACTGGTTAAAGTGGAGGGTGCCGGTGAAACGGCAGGACTGCCTGCATTAAAGTTCCAGGCCCATTTGAACTGAGCCTGCGATCCATCGGCAATGGTGCTGGTATCGGTAAACTGGGCAGAAGCATCACTCAAACAGACTTCAGGTAATTTGAACCCGGGTATGGGTTGGGGATGGATCAATACCGAAGTAGTAAAGGGATCGCTCTGACAACCGGAAGGGGTTTCTACTTTCAGGCTGACCGTTTTTGTACCGTCGTTACCATATTGGGTGGAAACTGCCGTATTGGTTGTGTTGGTGATTGTCCCTTTCCCGTCACCAAGATCCCATATCCATTTGGCAATCGTTCCATTCGCAATGGTGGATGCATCGGAAAAATTGATATCCGTATTGATACAGTTTGGATTACTAATTGTAAAATTGGCAACCGGTCTGGTATTCTTAACCACCACCTGAGAAACTTCCGGAGAGATACAACCAACGTCTGAAATGGCTTTGAGTTTAATGGTATAGGTGCCGGCAGTTGTATAAACTTTTGGCGGAACCTGCGATGATAACAAGGTAGCAGTACTGCCATCACCAAAATCCCAATCCCATTCATGTATACTTCCCTGGAAAAAGCTGCTTTGGTCATTGAAATACACCGAATCGGTTACGCATCCTGCTGAGCTAACACTGAATTTTGCAAGCGGAAGATCCTTTACCGTTACGGGTATGGCATAAACCTGATCATTACTGCCACAACCATCCGGATTTGATGTGGTCGTATATATTTTGATGGTATCCCTTACCGCAGAAGCAGTATTGGATTGATTGAATGTATAGGTGTTATGGTTACTGTAATAATATAGCAAAGATCCATTCACTGTTCTTGCGGTATCGTATGCATAACCGGTTAAAGGGCCAATATTTGTGTTGGGGGAAATATTGGGTGCTTTTGAAAAATCCCATTGAATCGAATTTGCCTGAAAACTAAGAGGTACGGCAAATTGGAATGGGCTGTTTACACAGGTTACAGCAGAATCGATCCGGTTAAAAGGATTCTGAAAAACTGCTGCCGGGGTAAAATCTTTTACATTGGTTCCTGCATTGTAACCATAGCTTTCAACATTTCCCATACCATA
>JAGWTX010000596.1 GCA_028875955.1 Bacteroidota bacterium
GGAGAATAGAATCCGAACAAACCGCCTACCTGACCCTTCCTGATCTTATTTTCCACATCCGTGCTCACCACTGATCCGGTAACCGCAGCACCGCCGGGTATCAGCAGGTTTAACTGACCGATTTTTTCTTCCAGTGTCATTTTTGACAAAAGGGCTTTGGCCCGCGAATGGATATCCCCCTGTGAGAATGCCGCAACATTCAACAAAAGGAACAGAACAGGTAGCATTATTTTTTTCATATGGACAAACATTGAAGTAAGAAAAGAAATTAAATAAGAATCCCGTTTTGCGGGATGTATGGAAATGGGTTCAATTTAGAAAAAAAATACCAGCTGAAAGCTGATTATTATCAGTACCGGAAACAGAAAGGACTCCTTCCGGGAAGGAGTCCGTGTGTATTGGGGGTCTTGGATAAATCAGTTGATGGTCATTTCAGAATCTTTTGCAGATACCGGTAGCTGGTGGCGATGTTTTCAAACGGATGGGGCGCCCCGTCCTGTTCAACAAAGTAATAATGCATGCCTGATTCAGCTGCCTGGTCAAAAATGCGTTTGAAATCAAATCTTCCCTTGCCCAGTTCCACGATATGATTGTCCCTGGCATCCATATCCTTCACATGCCAGAGATGAAACCTGTCGGGATGTTCGGCAAACATTTTAATGGGGTCCTTACCGGCTTTCAGCGCCCAACCCAAATCCAGTTCCATCTTGAGTTTTTGGGGATCGGTTTGGGAGAGGATCATATCATAGGGGATCTGTCCTTCCAATGGGGCAAATTCCCTGTCGTGGTTATGATAGGCAAACAGCAGACCGGCTTTGTGCGCAGCTTCCGCCGTTTTATTCAATACATCAATGGAGGCTTTTACTTCGTCGAGTGTTCCGATGGGTGTGTTGGCACATACCAGATAACTTACACCGCCTTCTGCCGCCTGGTCAACCAGTTCCTGGTGATTATCCCGTAAATTTTTCATGGGTGGGATGACAATCGGTTTTCCATCTGCACCCAAAGGCATTTTCGCCCCCGGGGGTAAATGAAAAGGAGCGCCCAACACATGATGCGAGCGCCAATGCATCCCCATATCCGAAACGGTTTTCGCGAATGCCCTGGGTGTCATACCATAATATCCGCCCTTCTTGCTGAAGGCCGATTCAATTTCTTTGTATCCGACATCGGCTACTTTTTGCAAACTACCGGTCACATCATCGTCAATCACCCCAAATAAGGTAAACAGCTGCAGACCCGTACCCGGTAAGGATTTTGGCCGCAACAGATGATTGGCAAGTACTTCCTTGTTCAGCAGCAAACTACCCAGTGCAAAAGCGGAACTGGTTTTGAGAAAGTTTCTTCGGTTAGACATAGGTCATTGTTTTAAAGGCTAAAGTTTGTGTTATCGTAGTAAAAAACCTCTGCGAAACTCCGCATCCCTGCGCCTCTGCGGTGAACATGCAAACCCTTTCAAAAATCCGTTGCGATAAAAATTTTTTTCACCGCAGAGAATAGGAGAAGCAGAGAATGCGCAGAGTTGTATCATTTATTGAATTTATCAGTTTGCTGATTCTATTGGGGAGATGATTTATCTGAATACTTCAATCCGAATCCGAAAGGATACAAAGGATTTTTGGAATCATAGGGAACATCTTCTTTTTGGTTCCTGACTGCTTCCATAGAAGAAGGTAATTCAAAAGGAAGTTTTCCACCGGGTTGGGCCACTCCGAAAATCACATCCAGAACGGCTGCATCGCTTGCACCGAAATCTGCCAGTAACCCTTTGGCGGCTGCGCTGATTTCCGGAATCACGGCAGGTCTGTCCAGGTAAATATCCACGATGGTAGGAACCGTCCGCATGATCTGAAGAATACTGTCTTTTTCTTTTTGTTTAAAATCCAGATCGCCATGGTGAAAACCCAAGGCCATCGGGATCTTGGTATTAACAGGAATCCAGGGCGTCTGTAAACGAAGGATGGCGATATCCGCTTCTGCCGGTGTTTTCACAACGGTTCCATAGCGACCCACCAATTGGGGATCCATATTGCCGGCAAAGATTTTCAAAGCACCTTTTTTGAGGGGCAGTTGCTTTCCGGATTTTGTTTCTGTATTTTTCAAAAGGATCATGGCCCTTCTCTG
>JAGWTX010000030.1 GCA_028875955.1 Bacteroidota bacterium
AACGGTTTGCCAGAATGCCGCACTGATAAAACCCTTGTATTCATCAATGATCTCATAACAGTTGTTACCCGTTTCGCGGTTGATGAGTTTCATCAGCACTTTCCCCTGGTAAATGGACAATTGGGTAAGCTTGTCGGTAAACTCTTTTTTCAATTCTTTCTCCCTTGACCGTATGATGCGTCTTCTTTGTTGCTTATCGGATACTTTTTCCAGCCTGGCATTGATCTCATTCATGATCACACTCGCTTTTTTGGCATAGGGATATGTCACATAAACCGCATTTCTTAACCGGGTCCAGTTGGCCCAGTAATTTCTCCATTGGCGGGTAAGACGGGCATATACCTGTACATCAGGAAGATAACTTTCGGGAATGGTATCTCCGGCGGGGGTCACAAATGCATAGACCTTCACGGTATCCAGCGGACCGTGTTGCTGGGCCTGCAGCTTACCTGAAAAACACAGGAGGCCTAGAATAATATGGGATACGATACGTTTCAACTGACTTAAAATAGACAGTGCTTTTTTAATTAATGCTGTCTGATCGCCAAAAGTTACCGTATAAAATGTTAAGAAACCCGCAATGGTCCCCGATCATTTAACCGGAGACGCTGGATAATGGACAGGATAAATCCGATGGCCATGATCACCACACCTAGCCAGAGAATATTGATCATGGGGAACTCATATACTTTGAGGGTGATCAGGTCGGTGATGGATGAACTTTCCTTTACCCCAATCTCCAGTTTACCGGTCTTCTGGTCTATCACTTTATTGAATTTCAGAACGAGGCTTTGCGAAGCCACGGTATCCGTAATATTCCGGATTTCCATTCCTTTTAAGGCGATACCCGGATTGGCAGCATATCTTCTCCCGTCCTTGGCAACCACGGTCATGTCGAGGAACAGTGCCGTCTCATCCTTTCCATATTTATCATGCTTATCGGCGGGGTTAACGGATACCTTGTTCAGGATCATCAATCCGTTTCCGTAGAACATCGTATCCCCTGCCTGGATCTCATGATTGCGGAACGTGGTCGTATCTTCATGATTGTTTTCCTGGAAGGAGGTGATATACACAAAAATATCCTTGTACCAATAATGTTTGGCAGCCGGATTTGCGGAAAAGCCTTCCCCTCCCTTATTCTGTTTGATCACATCCGGATAGAGCTTAAAATCATCCCCGCCTTTTTTTGCCTTGAAATCGATAACGAAATAACGTTTACGGTCGGCTTCATTCAAAGTGTCCTTTTCATAGGTCACCATATACCTTCCCATATCTGTGGGTACGGCTTTAAACAGCGTGATATTCTCAGCGGGATTACCGGCAGGATTGTTCCTGGCACCGGGTTCTGCCCGCAAAGGGGTTACCCCGGTTGTGTTCCAGCTTAATACGGTTTTCTTGCTGGAGGAGATCAAAATCCCCACCAAAACCAATCCAAAACCCACATGGGCAACGGAGGCACCGGCAGCCCTGATCTTCCCATTCATCACCAGCCATATATAGGAAGCATTCGCTACCACTGAATACACGGCTGCAAATATGGCCATATGTATGGCAAATAAAAACCCTGCGCCCTTGGAATGATAATTCACATTACCAAACAAACTGATGGAAAGACTGATTGCCACGGATAGTAAAGTGGGGATCCAGATCTTCTTGCCAAAATAGGCTTTGGTCGTGTCCTTGTATTTGAGATACTGGGTTATGGCGGTTAAGATACCGATCACGATGGCCACAAAGATCTGTATCTGGTTATAGGCGAATTCGGGATCCTCCGGTGGCGCGATCTTGGTTCCGAATAATTTGTTGATTACGGGCGTAGATGTCTTGGCGCTGATAACGATACCCGCCAGAAACAAAACCAATGAACCGATAAACATCCAGAACTCCCGGCTATAGGTATTTTCTTCCTTTGTGATACTGGGAATGGATCTATAGCGAACGATATAAAGCACAAGTGAGGGCACCAGGAATATCAATAAAAACAGGAGTAACTGCACATTCATACCCAGATCGGTAAATGCATGTACCGAAGTGTCTCCAAGAATTCCGCTTCTGGTGAGAAAGGTCGAATACAGCACCAGGGAGAAACTCATGATATAGAAAAAATAGGTAGGTCGTAAGGAATAACCGGTATTGCGATAAATCAGGTTTGTATGCAAACCGGCTACCAATACCAACCAGGGAACCAGGGATGCGTTTTCCACGGGATCCCAGGCCCAATACCCCCCGAAGGAAAGACTTTCATAGGCCCAGGCGGCTCCCATCATCACCCCCGTTCCGAGAACTGCCGCAGAAAAAGAAGCCCAGGGTAAGGCAGGTTTTATCCAATCGTGGTTTTTTCTGAACAAACCGGTGATGGCATAGGCAAAGGGCACAATGGTAGAGGCAAAACCCATAAACAAAACAGGCGGATGTATCACCATCCAATAATTCTGCAGCAGGGTATTTAAACCGGTACCGTCCTTGATAAAGGAAAGATATTCCGGTCTGCTGAAGATTGGCGCCTGCATTTCGTTGCGGAGCAACACAAAAGGGCTGCTGCCCACTTTGTAGTCAAAGAAATAGATCCCGATTATCATGGTTGCCAGACAAAACTGGGCAAAGCTGACCACCATCATGACACCGGCTTCCCAATCCTTCGATTTCCAGATCAGGATCCATCCCAAAACGCAATGCCAGAAACTCCAGAGCATAAAGCTTCCTTCCTGCCCTTCCCAGAAACAGGCGAGCAGGTACTGCACCTGTAAGCCCTTATCGCTATGCGTATATGCATATTTGTACTCAAACTGATGATGCGAAATGATATAATACAGGGTTGCAAAAAGCGTAACTACGCTGACCGTTTCAATCAAAAATGAAATCCGGGCCATCTTCAGCCAGCTCTGCTTGTCTGCCGGGGATTTTTCACGGAAGGCTTTTACATAAGCCAGGGTAGCCACCAGAGACGCTACAAGGGAAAGAATTGCAAAAAAATGTCCGATCTGGCCTGGCAGTAAGTGTTCGCCGATATAGTTCATGTACTTGTGAATTCAGGTAAAAGTATGCAGATGAGCAACCGATTCTG
Organism: Bacteroidota bacterium; assembly: GCA_028875955.1. GTDB lineage: Bacteria > Bacteroidota > Bacteroidia > Chitinophagales > Chitinophagaceae > Sediminibacterium. The sequence continues at coordinate 3,068 of JAGWTX010000030.1, forward strand.
TATCCGTAGGATTATCAGGATGTCTGAACCTTGTTGTTTTTGGGATCATCCTTGTATTTCGATGGGCATTTCAACAGGATATCCTTGCATTCGAAATGATCACCTTCCACCCTGCCCTTCAATACGATCCTTTCGCTTTTTTCCATATCGGTGGGTTTGTTATTGTGATACACCACTTTGATATTGTTACCCAATGAATCTATGGCAGTAAAAGTGAGGTAATTGGGGTTTTTAACCGCATCGTACTCCATGGGTTGCGCTTTATCCATTTTTACAATCAGGTTCACAAACTTCCCTTCCTTCTGTTTGGCTGAGGCAATCGTTTCATAAGTGGTCAGATCCCCTGTATAGCTAATCAGTACAACGATGGCCGCTGCGATACAAACAAGGATGGCGATATGTGTCTTCTTCATGAACTAAAAATTTACTTGGCAAAAATAGACCAAAATGAGTTGGCAAATACTGATGTTCCTCATTGATTTGCGTTAAAATATGATTTTCAACAGGATGGGGTCAAATCCCTGGCCTTTTATTCAACAAAACGGACTGAAAATGGTTATCATCTGTTCAAAGAGGGTCACCTGGCCTCCGGAAGCCTGAAATCTTTGCCTGTAATCGGCGGGACCCTGCCCTGACTGGCGCAACTGGCCTGAATTCCGAAAATAGCCGTTAAATTTGCATTCGTTGCATTCTAAGAAAACATCATGTCTGACTTATCCCTTTTTGACCAAAACTTCGTGGGTAACCCAAATAATAACATTTTTGGTCTCCCTTTTACCGAAGATGAAGCCCGTTTAGTTATCCTGCCGGTTCCCTGGGAAGTAACGGTTAGTTACGCCGCCGGAACGGCACGCGCCTGTGAACACATATACAAATGCAGTAAACAGGTTGACATCTATGATGTCGACGGTTCATTCGGCTGGAAGCAGGGCTTTTACATGCGGGAACTGGATAAGAAAATCCTGATGAAAAGCGATTACCTGCGAAAAGAAGCCGAACTGTTTATTGATTACATATCCAAGGGGGAATCGGTTGAGAAAAACAAGTTCATGTGCAAAAGCCTGAAAGAGATCAATGAAGGCAGCAAGATGATGAACCAGTGGGTATACGATCAATGCAAAGAATTGCTGGACAAGGGTAAACTTGTCGGTCTGCTGGGGGGCGATCATAGTACGCCCCTGGGATTTATGAAAGCATTGACAGAGAAGTACGGCTCTTTTGGTGTCTTGCAGATCGATGCCCATTGTGATCTTCGAAAAGCATATGAACATTTCATCTATTCGCATGCTTCCATCATGTACAATGCCTTGGAGGAGATACCCACCCTTGAAAAATTGATCCAACTGGGTGTCAGGGATTATTCAGAAGAGGAGTGGAACCTGGTTTGCAACAGCAATTACCGGGTCATCACCTATTTTGACAAGGAGATCAAGGAACGTCAGTTTGAAGGTGAGACCTGGAAGCATCTGGTGGATGAGATTGTACAACAGCTGCCCCAGCAGGTCTATCTCAGTTTTGACATCGACGGATTGGATCGGAAATATTGCCCGAATACCGGCACACCTGTCCAGGGTGGTTTTGAAAGCGAGGAGATCTTTTTCCTGATCAAAAAAATACACGAAAGCGGTAGAAAACTGATCGGATTTGACCTGGTGGAAATTGGCGTTGGTCAGTCTGACTGGGACAGCAATGTGGGTGCCAGGACCTTATGGCGTTTGTGCAACCTGATGATCAAAAACCATTCTTAACCTGCCGATATCCTTTCATGAAAGTATACGACTTTATCATAGTCCTGAAAAGCAACCAGCATCGTCTGGTAGATACCATCAGCCGGATGATGCTGCTTATCTCGATTGCCGTTTTTTCGTACACCCTTTCCCTGGGGACCACAATGAAACAAACGGTTTTGTTATCCCTCCTGATCGCTGGCATGCTTGCCTGGTGGTACCGCTGTTACCGGAAACAAAAAAAGGGGGAAATGCCGTTCTACCGGCTGGGTTTGCTGATGGCGACCTGCGGATGGCTGATCTTATCCGGTTACGACCACTGGATAACCATCCTTTATTTTGTTGCCGTGCTTGCCGAAAAACAGGTGAAATTCCCCCAGGAAATCGCTTTTGATGAGGAAGGTTTGCTTTTTAACAGTCTGCCGAAAAAAAGGTATCCCTGGTCTGCCATCACCAACGTAATTATCAAAGACGGCATGCTCACGATCGATTTTGCCAATAACAAACTGTTTCAAAAAGAAATTGACAATCCGGGTAACGGAAAGGAAGACCAGGAATTCAATGAGTTTTGCAGGGCCAGGTTAGCTGCTGTTTCTGCGGATTTTGCAAAAGCATAACCCATTTTTTTACTTTTAGCTCTATACACATGTCATTACTGCCAACCCCATTCCTATTGTATTCAGACGGCAAGGGTAATATTTTTGAAGACCAGACACTGTTTGCAGTGGGACGTGCCGGATGGGATGCATTACCGGTTCCTGCAGAGGAATGGATCTCCTTACCCGAAGGTGGTAATCTCTATGAACTGCCCGGCAGAAAAGGCATTGGAATCGATGTGAACAGCGGCGAAATGCGTTTGTGTGAAAAAGGCTGGGCTGTTGCGGCATTTATTCCGCCTGCCCATACCGGTCTCTATATTGCTGCCTATGAAACACTGCCGGATGCTCCAACCCTTCCCTTGTTTTGTTATACGGCCGTGGGCTGGTTTAATGATGGGTATTATGTTCCCGCCATACGGATTGAAAAAGATATCCGGCAGGAATGTGCGGGGTATGATGAAAAGGAAATCGCAACCGGAGCTGCAGCATTGCTAAAAGCCTATCCCGACAACAGACTGGTCAAACATTTGATGGAGAAATGCTGCATGACCTATCATTGCCCTGCAGCCAGGAATTTTTCACTGGGCCGCTGGGAATGCCCGATACCCACTTCTCCCGCCTGTAATGCCAATTGTATCGGATGCATCTCCTTTCAACCCGAAGAGGAAACCATTGTTTCCACCCAGGACCGGTTAACGTTTAAACCCTTGCCGGAGGAAATCGTGGAGTTTACCGTACCGCATTTACTCAATGCCCCATACCCGATCGTCAGTTTTGGTCAGGGTTGTGAAGGCGAACCCCTATTGATGTGGGAAACCATCCGGGAAGCCATCCTGGAAATCCGGAAACATACCGATAAAGGAAGCATCAATATCAATACCAATGGATCAAAACCGGATGCGGTACATGAACTGTGTAAAGCCGGCTTGAACAGTATCCGTGTGAGCACCAATTCTGCCAGAAAACATATCTATGAGCCTTATTACCGGCCCAACAATTACCAGTTCGAAGACATTATTGAAAGCCTGAAGGTCGTGAGAAGCTATGGGGGCTGGTCCAGTATCAATTATTTTGTATTTCCGGGAATGACCGATAGTGTGGCTGAATATGAAGCACTCAGAAAGCTAATCATCGATACCGATCTGAATATGATCCAATGGCGCAATTTCAATATCGACCCCGACTGGTATATGGGGAAGATCGGCGTGCATGAAACCGGTGAAATGATGGGCATCAAACAGCTGATGGAACTGATCAGCGAAGAATTTCCCAAAGTCCGATTTGGTTATTTCAATCCTTCCATGGAACGTATCAAAGGAAATTATGAAATTGATTTCGCCCACTAAGTTTGAACCCCTGTTTTCATGATGGCTACCCCGGATAAAAAAGATTTACTGGCGGGTACCTGGCTGGCCATACTGGCCACAGTTATCTGGTCGGGTAATTTTATCATTGCCCGATTTGCCCATGACCAGATCGGGCCAGTGAGTCTCGCTTTTTTCCGCTGGTTTACGGCAACCCTGATCCTGGTTCCTTTCGCCTGGAGAAAAACCAGGGAAGAATGGCCGTTCATCCGGAAACATGGAAAATACTTATTCTGGGTGGCGATAACCGGCATCACCCTCTTCAATACCCTGGTTTATATTGCCGGGCATTATACGACCGCCATCAATATGGCATTGATCGGTACCACTTCCTCTCCTGTTTTTGCAACGATTCTGGCTGTACTTTTTTTAAAAGAAAAAATCAGCGCATTCCGGGTCTGGGGAATGATCCTTTGTTTTGCCGGCATTCTGCTCCTGCTTTCCAAAGGAAGCTTGCATACCCTTGCCGGTTTTCGTTTTTCAACCGGTGATCTTTGGATTTTACTGGGGGCTTTGGCTTTTGCGGTTTACAGCATACTTGTCCGGAAAAAACCAACAGACATTTCCTCACTGGTATTTTTATGGGTTGTTTTCGGATTGGGTACACTGATGCTATTTCCATTTTTTATCGCTGAATCATATGTGGGTGTCAGAACCAACTGGAGTTATCCCTTGCTGGGTATGATCCTTTATCTGGGAGCCGGCACTTCGGTGATTGCATTTTTTTGCTGGAACAGATCCATCCAGAAAATGGGGGCCAGCAGAACCGTTCTGTTTGGCAACCTGATACCTGTTTTTAGCACACTGGAAGCGGTTTGGCTACTCGATGAAAAGATTTCATTCGTACAAATCCTGAGCGGGTTCCTGGTAATTGCAGGACTATTACTCGCCAATATCCGAACGACAAAAAATTCCTGATCTGTAATTCGCATAGATGACCACGATTACGCTAGTACTACTCTGTTTATTCGCCCTTGCTGCAGGATTCGTAGATGCCATTGTGGGTGGTGGCGGATTAATCCAGACACCCGCATCCCTGGTCTTATTACCGCAATTACCCGTGGCAACCGTGATCGGTTCCTTAAAGATTCCCTCATTTACCGGAACCGGTTTTGCCACAATTCAATACCTGAAAAAAGTGTCGATTCCCTGGGGAAGAATGTCGCTTATGTGTATCACCGCGTTTCTGTCGGCATTTGCAGGATCCGAAACACTCACCCTGGTAAGTAACCGGTATATGAAACCCATCATTTTTCTTGTGTTGGTTCTGGTAGCCATATATACTTACCGCAAAAAGAATTTCGGGCAGCATACCCATCGAACGCTGACACTTTTTCAGGAAAATGGATATGCATTCGGAATCAGCCTGGTCATGGGTTTTTATGATGGTTTTATCGGTCCCGGTGCCGGAAGCTTTCTGATACTGGCATTTATCGCCTTACTGGGTCTTGACTTCCTGCATGCAAGTGCGCAGGCAAAGCTGATCAATCTGTCAACCAACCTGGGTTCGATACTTTTGTTTGCCCTGAAAAGTGCGATCATTTGGAAGATTGCCATTCCCATGGCCATTTGCAATGGACTGGGAGGCGTATTGGGAGCCCGGCTGGCGATTGCGAAAGGGAACCGATTTATCCGGATCTTTTTTCTGGGAATCATCACCCTGACCCTTCTCCGGTTTGGATATGATGCTTTTTTCAGACAGGGTTAACGTATGTGAAGGATATCTTTAACATTTACCCTAACCTTAACCTTTCTTTATACCCGAAAGTGGATTACCCTTGCGTTTAGCATGTAATTTTCAACATTGGTTTTTCCCTGCATCCATAACTGTACATTTATATGAACAATTTACAGTACATGTCGGCATCTTTCGAAAAAGAAAAAAACATCAAAGCATCGATCTACACGGCTTCCGTATGTGCATTGTTGTTTATTGTTTTCTTTTTTATGCAATGGACCCTTCCACAAATCCCCACGCCTGATTTTGGTGAAGGGATTGAAGTGAACCTGGGCAATAGTGAAACCGGTTACGGTACGGTTGCACCGCAGGTTCCCGGTGAACCCTCCCTTGCTGAGGATAATAAATCCGCACCACCGAAAACCACTGCGAGCGCGGATCGCCAGCCCAATATCCATGCAGATGAATATGCGGATGGGGATGCACCAGCCATCCATAAAGCGACAAAAAAAATCACCAAACCCCTGATAACCCCTGCAACAAAAACCAAAAAGACCACCAAAGCGGTTGTCAATAACCCCATCCCCGTGCCTCCCAAACCCAAAGCAATTTTTAAAGGAGGCAGCAGTACCACCACCAGTGGTAACCGGGCCGACAGTTATAATGGCATCAAGGATCAGGGAATCGCAGGTGGAAAAGGTGATCAGGGCAATCCAAACGGTAATCCCCTGTCAGATAGCTATAAGGGCAATGCTGCCAGCGGGAATGGCGGGGCAGGTGGATTGGGTGGCGTAAGTATCAGAAGCGGTTTGAATGGCAGAAGGATTACCAAACTCCCTTCTTTTCAGGATGAGTTCAATGAAAACGCCAAAGTAGCGGTTGATATAACGGTTGACAAAGCCGGTAATGTGATCAATGCGGTAGTGAATCCCCGGGGAACCACCACCACCAATCCCAATATCCAGCAAATCGCCATTCGCAAGGCCCGGGGGTTGAAATTGAACAGCGGTGCGGTGGATGAACAAACCGGTACATTGTTATTCAATTTCAAACTCCGCGGTTAATTATTGTTGCATATTTGCAGCAGGATATGAATTACCAGCAAACACTCGACTTTCTTTTTCAGCGCCTGCCCATGTTTAGCCGGATAGGCAGTGCCGCATTTAAAAAAGACCTGACCAATACACTGGCACTCTGCGATTTTCTCGGCAATCCTCAGGATCGTTTCAAAAGCATCCATATTGCAGGTACCAATGGGAAAGGATCCACCAGTCATATGCTGGCAGCCATATTCCAGACCGCCGGTTACCGAACGGGCCTTTATACCTCCCCCCATCTCCGGGATTTCCGGGAAAGGATCAGGATCAATGGAATCCTGTGTGACCAGGATTTTGTGATCGATTTTACCAGGAGAATCCAACCCATGATTGAAAAGCTGGAACCTTCCTTCTTTGAGATAACGGTTGCCATGGCGTTTGACTATTTTGCCCAACAGGAAGTAGACATCGCTGTGATAGAAGTGGGTCTGGGAGGCAGGTTCGACAGTACCAATATTATCAGACCGGAACTGAGTATCATCACCAATATCGGATGGGATCATATGAATCTGCTGGGTAATACGCTTGCAGAGATTGCCTTTGAAAAAGCGGGGATCATCAAACCGGATATTCCGGTAATCATCGGGGAAGTGATCCCGGAAACCAGACCCGTTTTTGAAAAAGCCGCTCAATATTCTCCATTGGTTTATGCGCAACAACAAAGAATGGTGAGCGACTGGCAATACAAAGAACACCATTTGTTTACAGATGTCGTGGAAACCCAGACAGACAGGCATCAGCATTACCAGCTGGATTTATCCGGTATCTACCAGCATAAAAACCTGCTTACTGTTCTCGAAGCTGCACATCAGCTCGAAAAAACGGGATGGAAAACAGATCATGCCACCCTTCAATCGGCATTGAAACAGGTGAAAAAACTAACCGGTTTTCATGGCAGATGGGAGATGATCCGTCAGAATCCCACTGTAATCCTTGATGTGGCCCATAATGTGGATGGTCTTCGACAGGTGAGGGAACAGATTGAACTTAGTGATTATCATCACCTGCATATCGTATTCGGCATGGTAAAAGACAAGGATGTTTCTTCCGTACTTTCCTTATTGCCCGAACAGGCCCACTATTACTTCACACAGGCACAGATTCCCCGGGCAATGGATGCCGGTGATTTGCAGCAAAAAGCTTTTGAGAAAGGACTGACAGGGAAAGTGTTTCCGGAAGTGAACCAGGCCTTGCAACATGCTTTGCAAAATGCCCATCCGAACGACCTGATACTGGTTTGCGGATCCGTATTTCTTGTTGGAGAAGTGATCCATTGATCATACCTGAAGAAACGGCTTATATAGCATC
>JAGWTX010000597.1 GCA_028875955.1 Bacteroidota bacterium
TCGGGAGGCTTTCCTTTTGTAAAGCTATTGGGAAGTTGATTTATAAGTTATGGATCAATTCAGAAGCCAGTTTGACATACTCGTCATTTTTTGCTTCGGTAGCTGCGGCAATACATTTTTCTGCACTGGCTTTGGCAGCTATCTTATCACCCAGTGATTGCTGGATTTTTGCCTGTAAGAGCAGCATGTAATAGGCTTTGGGATTGGCTTCAGTGGCTTTGACAATATTGGTCAATGCGGAAGCGGGATTCTTATCCCATTCAAAATAGAAGTTGGCAGCTGCATAATAGGTATTGGCATCTACTTTTTCAGCTGATAGCGCTTTTTCAACCTGTGCCCGGATCCGATCCTTCACATTGGTGCTGATGGGGATATTTACCAGTGTTTTGCCCCAGATCAGCTGGATGTCACAGCTTTCAGGTAATACATTTCCAAACTGCATGGTAAAGGTTTCCATATCACTGCCTGATTTTTCTGCCTTTACCTTGAATCGGTTTACATTTTCACTTTCCTTATATCCATCGGTACCCCAGTTGGTCAGCCCTTTGTTGAGGATGATCTCCCAATATTCCTTTCCTGGAATGGTGTAAAGCACATATGAGCCGGTATCGAGCAATTTGCCACCCATCATGACTTTGTCTGTGAAAGTAAGCCGGGTTGCTGCATTGGCACCGGTTCTCCATAATTTCCCAAGAGGCGCCAGGTCGCTGTTTTCTTTCAGTAGGCTTCTTCCTTTGATATTCGGACGGGAGTAAACCAGTTCAATCGTACCCAGTCCGAAATTTTGGGTGATTTTTTGTGTGGTACTGGGTTGCGGCATTCGGATCTGTGCAAAAGCAGTCATGCTGCCAAACAGACCTGCCAGTAAAAGTGTTTTTTTCATACTGTGTTTATTTTAGTGAGACAAACCTACATCATTTTATTTCTTTGAGAACAGTCGGAACCTTCCTCTCCAAACCTGAGGTTGTGAAGTTGCTGAATGTATCCTGTTAGATCATTGAAAGGCCGGATGAAATCGCTGTAAGGTATCACGGAGAAAATCTCTGTCGAGATGCGTATAGATTTCTGTGGTGGTAATGCTTTCATGCCCCAGCATTTCCTGAACCGCGCGTAAGTCTGCACCCCCCTCCACCAGATGCGTGGCAAAGGAATGGCGAAAGGTATGGGGCGATATGTTTTTTTTGATGTCGGCCATGGCTGCGGCTTTTTTTATGATATAAAAGATCATCACCCTGCTCAGGGTTTTTCCGCGGTTGTTCAGAAAGAGAAAATCCTCGTAACCGGGATGAATGGGCATATGGATCCGGATGTCTTCCTTATAAATACGGATATATTTGATCGCATCACGGCCAATGGGCACCAGTCTTTCCTTATCGCCTTTGCCAATCACCCGGATAAAGCCCACATCCAGGTATAAGCAGGACAGCTTCAGGTTCACCACTTCACTTACACGTAAACCGCAGCTATACATGGTTTCCAGGATGGCTTTGTTTCTTCCTCCTTCAGGTGTACTCTGATCCAATTGTGCGATGAGTTTCTCGATTTCGGCAAAACTCAGGGTATCAGGCAGTTTGCGGCTGGTTTTCGGTGATTCAAGCAGGGTAGAGGGATCGGTTTGGGTGATTTTTTCAGTCAGGCAATATTTGTAAAAACTCCGCAACCCGGAAATGATTCTGGCCTGGGAATTGGCGGTCATTCCCAGTTCTCCGATCCATTTTACAAACAACTGAAGATCCTTTAATTCCAGCTCGCCCGGTGCCACCATTTTATGGGTCAGCTGCAAATAGGATGTGAGTTTTTCAACATCATGCAGGTAAGCTTCCACAGAATGGTCGCTCAAAGATTTTTCAAGTCTGAGCCAGGCTTTGTATCCTTTTTTATAGGCTTCCCACATGGGGCAAATTTAAATTTTGGAATTGAAGTTAGCTTATTCGATATTGCCCCTTCAAAATACTTATTCAACCCATTCTCTATCGCTAATCCCTTTTTCTGATCATGCTAGTAAATCTCCGATCCTTCAAGCAAAAAGTACGTCATCACGAAAAATCTTTCAAACGGTATCTGGCAAAGATCGGCAAGAATCCGCCACGTGGTCTGGACACGATTGCTGAAAATA
>JAGWTX010000598.1 GCA_028875955.1 Bacteroidota bacterium
CAGTGAAACCCTGTATGGCGAATTGATGGACCATCATATCCAGGTATCCTGTATCATGCCCACCTATTTTAAAACAAATGTGATACAATATGCAAGGGGCGGGGCACTTGTCAAAAAAGCTACTCAGGTATTTATCGAAAAATCCGGTTTGGAAGCAGTGGATGTGGCCAGGGAAATTCTAACCCGGGCCGGTAAAAAGGAACTCTATATCATTCTACCCAAAGCGGCCCGTAAAATGTGGTATCTGAAAAGGCTGGCCCCCACCTGGTTTCGCAAAAAAGTGAAAGAACAATTCATGCAGGCGATGCAAAGAGCCATCCGAAGAAAATAACAGAAAGAACCCATATCCATGAATGCCAGCGAACTCTTCAACCTAAAAGGAAAAACGGCCCTCATAACCGGTGCCAGCAAAGGAATCGGCGAAGCCATTGCCCGCCTTTATGCAGGATGTGGTGCGCAGGTGATCATCAATTCCCGCAAACAGGATGAGCTGGATAAAGTTGCCGCAAGCATCCAGGCTGCAGGTGGTAAATGCACAGGGATCGCCGCCAATGCAGGTGATATCGCAGCCTGCAAAATGCTGGTGGATGAAGTGGTTGACCGCTTCGGGGGGATGGATATCCTGGTAAACAACGCCGCCTCCAATCCGGTTTTCGGGCCTGTGGTGCAATGCGAGGAATGGGCTTTTGATAAAATCATGCAGGTAAATGTGAAAGCACCTTTTGAACTGGGTAAACTGGTTTACCCGATCATGAAAGAAAGGGGTGGCGGATCGGTGATCAATATCAGTTCCATTGCGGGTCTCACACCCGACCCGGGATTGGGCATCTATTCTGTTTCCAAAGCGGCCCTCAATATGCTTACCAAGGTAACTGCGAAGGAATGGGGCGCGGATAAGATCCGGGTGAACGCCATCTGCCCCGGGCTGATCAAAACCAAATTTTCCGAAGCACTCTGGCAGAATGAAAAATGGCTGAACCAGTTTGTCAAACAATTACCCATTGCCCGGATGGGCACTGTGGAAGAAATTGCTGGACTGGCTTTATTGCTGGCTTCCGACGCCGGTGGCTATTGTACCGGCGCAGTCTTTACCGCTGATGGCGGTATCACGATCTAAAAAAATCCTATGGAATCCGTTTTTGCAACCGAACGACTTAAAGAACTTTTACCCATCGTACATACTTTTGTTCAGGAAGAACTCATCCCCCTGGAAAAAGACCATAGTACCCGGCCCTTTAAACAGACCGAAAAAATTCTAGGGGAGAAAAGAGAAAAAGTAAAAGCATTAGGTTTATGGAACCTTCATCTGCCCAAGGATGAGGGAGGTATGGGTCTCAGTCTCTGTGAATTTGCCCAGGTAAGCGAATTACTGGCCCTGGCACCCTATTATGGACAATATACTTTCAATTGCCAGCCACCCGATATCGGTAACACCGAACTCATCAGCCGATTTGCTTCTCCGGACATCAAAGAAAAATTCTTACACCCTTTACTGGAAGGAAAGATCCGTAGTTGTTTTTCCATGACGGAACCTGAATTTGCCGGTTCCAATCCCACACGTCTTGCTACCACCGCCGTAAAAGACGGGAATGATTATATCATCAACGGCCATAAATGGTTTACTTCCTCTGCAGATGGGGCCGCTTTTGCCGTAGTCATGGCTATCACGCATCCTGATGCAAAACCCCATGAACGCGCCAGTATGATCATTGTTCCAACCGATACACCTGGATTCGAACTGGTCCGTAATATTCCCATTTTCGGTGAAACCGGTGAAGGCTGGGCCAGTCATGCGGAAATCCGTTATACAAATTGCCGGGTGCCTCAATCCAATCTGATCGGGGAGGAAGGCATGGGTTTCCGATTGGCACAGGAAAGACTGGGGCCGGGCCGGATTCATCATTGTATGCGATGGATCGGTATCGCCGAAAAAGCCTTTGATCTGCTTTGTAAAAGAGCCGCCACCCGTGAATTGGAAGAAGGGGTGAAGCTGGGACAGAAACAATTTATACAGGGTTTTATCGCGGAAAGCCGCGTAGAAATTGATGCAGCCAGGTTACTGGTTTTACGAACCGCCTATCAGATCGACCAGGTGGGTGCCAAAGAATCCAGGGAT
>JAGWTX010000031.1 GCA_028875955.1 Bacteroidota bacterium
AAGATTTAATTCTAATAAACATGGTAACTGATCCTATAGCAGACTTCTTAACTAGAATTCGTAATGCTCAGTTGGCCGGCCACAGGCTGGTTGAAATTCCTGCTTCCAATTTAAAGAAGCGTATGACAGAGATCCTGTATGATCAGGGTTATATTCTGAAATACAAATTTGAAGATGACAGCAAACAGGGTTTGATCAAGATCGCGTTAAAATACGATCCGCAAACCAAACAGGCTGCCATCCGCTCACTGGAAAGAGTAAGTCGCCCGGGTCTGCGTCAATATGCAAAACCTGCAGAGATCAAAAGAGTAATCAATGGTCTGGGTGTGGCTATCCTGAGCACTTCCAAAGGGGTTCTTACTGATAAACAGGCAAAGGCCCAGAATGTAGGCGGTGAGGTTTTGTGTTATATCTATTAATACCTGTGACGCCCGGCGTCATTGAGATAATATCCCTTTCTGACAATTAAGCTTTTTAGTCGGAGCTGAACACGGAAACGGAGATTGATAAATAAATAAAAAAAAGAAACGACTATGTCACGTATTGGTAAACAACCCGTTGAAATTCCTGCCGGAGTAACCATTACCGTAAGCAGCGAAAACGTTGTTACGGTTAAAGGACCTAAAGGAGAATTGAAAGAAGCAATTGACAGGGACATCACTGTAACTGTTCAGGATAAGGAAGTGATTTTTGTTCGTCCTACCGATCAGATCCGTCATCGTGCCATGCATGGCTTATATCGTGCATTGGTGGGTAATATGGTGAAAGGTGTTACTGAAGGGTTCAAGAAAGACCTTGAACTGGTGGGTGTGGGTTATAAGGCAGCCAATACAGGTAATGTACTTGATTTATCACTGGGTTATTCGCACAATATCATTTTTGAAGTTCCCAAGGAACTCAAAGTAGCAACGCTCACAGAAAAAGGGCAGAACCCTAAGATCATGCTGGAAGGTATTGACAAGCAGCTGATCGGACAGGTAGCAGCCAAATTACGCAGCTTGCGTAAGCCTGAACCTTACAAAGGAAAAGGTGTGAAATATGCTGGTGAGATACTGAGAAGAAAAGCAGGTAAAGCCGCTGGTAAATAATAAAAAATAAAGAACCAACTCCCGGCAGAATCGGTAGTTCAAAATAAAACACAATGGGTAAATTAATTCAAAGACAGAAAATCAGATACCGTATCCGCAAGAAAATAGCTGGTACCGCTGTAAAACCCCGTCTTTCCGTTTTCAGAAGCAATGCTGAAATCTATGCTCAATTGATCGATGATGATAATGCTGTGACACTGGTTGCTGCTTCATCAAGAGATAAGGATATCGCTGCGCAGAAAGCTACCAAGATTGAAAAAGCCAAAATGGTTGGTGCCGCGGTAGCCCGTAAGGCGATTGAGCTGGGATTGACTGCCTGTGTATTCGACAGAGGTGGTAACCTGTATCATGGTCGTGTTAAATCTGTGGCAGATGGTGCCAGAGAAGGTGGTCTTCAATTCTAATTTGCTAACAACAATTAATCGTTAGATAAATGTCTAAAGTAAACGTAAATAAGGTTAAATCCGGTGGCGAACTGGAACTGAAAGAGAAAGTGGTAGCCATCAACCGTGTAGTGAAAACTACCAAAGGTGGTCGTACTTTCAGCTTCTCCGCATTGGTTGTGGTGGGTAACGAAAGTGGTGTAGTTGGCCAGGGTCTTGGAAAAGCAAAAGAAGTGCAGGAAGCAATTTCCAAAGGAATTGAAGATGCCAAAAAGAACCTGGTAAAAGTTCCGATCATGCATGGTACGATACCCCATGACCAGTGGGCTAAAGAAGGTGCTGCCAAAGTACTGATCAAGCCGGCTGCACATGGAGCGGGTGTAATCGCCGGAGGAAGCATGCGTGCTGTACTGGAAAGTGCGGGTGTTACCGACGTATTGGCAAAAAGCCTGGGTTCTGCCAACCCGCATAACGTGGTTAAAGCAACCATTAAGGCCCTGGGTCTTTTAAGAGAGCCGGTTCAGGTTGCCAAGCATCGCAGTGTTAAGTTGAGCAAAGTTTTTAACGGATAATACCTGTCTTCTGCCGGTAATCGTCAGTCGTCAGTTCAAATGATAACAGTATGAAAAAAATTAAGATAACACAGGTAAAAAGCGGTATTGACAGATCAGAGCGTCAAAAACAGACTTTGATAGCCTTAGGTTTGAAAAAACTGAACGCTTCCAAGGAAGTTGAAGCAACCCCCCAGATCCTGGGTATGGTTAATAAGGTTAGCCATCTGGTGAAAGTGGAAGAGATCGCTTAGTAATTTGAAAATTTGAATATGAGTTTATTTGAAAATGAGTCTGGCTTAAATGCTTGATTCATTTTTAATTTCCGACTTAGTCATTTTTCAAATTTTCAATCCACCAATTTTCAAATTAACATTGCGAGGGGAGATTCCCCGTAAGTTCAAATCAGATAAACATGAAACTACACACATTAAAGCCTGCAGCAGGTTCTACACACAAGGAAATCCGTATTGGTCGTGGTGAAGCATCCGGAAAGGGTGGTACTTCCACAAAAGGTAACAAAGGTGGTCAGAGCCGTGCCGGTTACAAAAGCAAAATGGCTCACGAAGGTGGTCAGATGCCTATCCAGCGCCGTATCCCCAAGCGTGGATTCAAAAACAACAACCGTATTGAATTCAAAGTATTCAACCTGGGTCAGATTGACCAGCTGGCTGAAAAGTATGGTTTTACAGAATTCAGTCTTGAAAACCTCTATATCAATGGTTTGATCAGCCGTACGGACAAAGTAAAAGTATTGGCCACAGGAGAACTGAAGGCGAAACTTTCTTTCAAAGTAAACGCGGCTAGTGCAAAAGCGAAAGGAGCTATCGAAGCTGCTGGTGGCACAGTTGAAATTGTAAAGTAATTTTAACGTAAATTGCCTGACGCACCATGTGCGGTATTTGGTTACTGTGTATTCACTCTTTCAATTGCATCTAAGTGAAAAAATTAATTCAGACATTAAAGAATATTTGGGCTATTGAAGAACTGCGAAACAAAATCATTGTTACGCTGGCTTTGATATTCACGTACCGGTTGGGTAACCACATCGTTTTACCCGGACTGGATCCCAATAAGATTGAACTGGCTCAACAGTCTGCCAAGACAAATGGCCTGTTGGGTATCTTTGACATGTTCGCAGGTGGAGGATTTTCCCAGGCATCCATCCTCGCATTGGGTATCATGCCCTATATCTCTGCTTCCATCTTCATGCAGCTGATGACCATCCTGGTTCCGCAATTGCAGAAAGTGCAGAAAGAAGGGGAAAGCGGTCGTAAGAAAATCAACCAGTGGACACGTTATCTTACCGTAATCGTTACTGTTTTCCAGGCAGGTGCCTATGTGGCCTATCTGAACAGTCCCGGTTATGCAGAAGCTATCCTCCCAGCCTATAAAGCCTTTTTTGGTTTTTCAACCATCGTAACCTTAACGGCAGGTACGCTGTTTGTAATGTGGTTGGGTGAAAAGATCCAGGACAAGGGTCTGGGTAACGGTACTTCCATCATTATCATGATCGGTATCCTTTCCCGTTTTCCCATTTCCATCATCCAGGAATTTACCACCAAGGAACAAAAAGGCGGTGGCGGATTATTGATCTTCCTGATCGAGATTGCTATCCTGGTTACCATCATCATGGGCCTGATCGTTCTGGTGCAGGGTGTCAGAAAAATACCTGTTAACTATGCCAAACAGATCATCGGTAACCGCCAGTTTGGAGGTGCCCGTCAGTTCCTGCCGGTAAAAGTGAATAGTGCCGGTGTAATGCCGATCATCTTTGCACAGGCCATCATGTTCCTGCCAACCCTGGTTTCCTTTACCAATATTGATTCCGCTCAGGGTATTGTCAAAATATTCAACGATCACAGCAATGTCTGGTACATGTTGATCTATGCTGTAATGGTGATTGGTTTTACCTTCCTGTATACAGCCCTTATCTTCAATCCCAAACAGATTTCTGAAGACCTGAAACGCAACAATGGGTTTATCCCGGGTGTGAAACCAGGACAGCCCACTGCTGATTATATCGGTTCCATCATGGATAAGATCACTTTACCTGGCGCTATTTTCCTGGCATTTGTGGGTATTCTTCCCGGATTTGCACAAAGACTGGGCGTTACCCAGGGCTTTAGCTCTTTCTTTGGAGGAACTTCGCTGCTGATCATGGTGGGAGTGATTCTGGATACTCTGCAGCAGATCGAAACCTATTTGCTGATGCGTCAGTATGATGGTTTGATGAAGAGCGGCCGTTTACAGGGCAGACAAACCGTATCAACGACCACTATTTAATAAAAATAATAACGAACTTTGTAAACCTGTCATCCCGCCAAAGGCGGGACGGCAGGTTTCTTTTTTACCATGACCCGGAGATCTAATATGATGATACACAAAACTGAGGCAGAGATTGCGCTCATGAAGGAAGCCGCAACACTGGTTAGTAAAACGCTTACCGAAGTGGCCAAGATACTCAAGCCTGGTATGACCACACTTGCCATAGACAAGATTTGCGCTGACTTTGTACGCGATCATAATGCCATTCCTTCTTTCTATAACTATCGGGGCTATCCGCATCATGTATGCGCTTCCGTGAATGACGTGGTGGTTCATGGCTTTCCCAATGACACCCCTTTACAGGAAGGTGATATCGTATCAATCGATATGGGCGTGATCCTGAACGGTTGGCATGGGGATCATGCCTATACTTTTATTCTGGGTGAAGTGACCCCCGAAGTATTGCAACTCGTGAAAGTAACCAAGGAATCCTTATACAAAGGCATCGAAAAAGCCATCGTAAACAATCGTGTGGGTGATATCTCTTATGCGATTCAGGAACATACTGAAAGAAAATATGGCTATGGGGTTGTCAGAGAACTCGTGGGACATGGTTTGGGCAGAAGCCTGCATGAAGACCCCCAGGTGCCCAACTACGGTAAACGGGGAACAGGGCCTAAATTGAAAGAGAACCTGGTCTTAGCAATCGAACCCATGATCAATCTGGGTTCCCGGGAAGTGTATACAGAAGAGGATGGTTGGACAGTAAGAACAAGAGATGGTAAGCCCTCGGTACATTTTGAACACGATGTATGTGTAAAAAGGAACAAAGCACTGATCCTTTCGGATTATTCAATTATAGAAGCAGCAGAAAAAGCCAATACAAATCTGAATTCTTCCTATTATTAGGCTTTCTTTATCTTACACAGATAAATGCATAGCCATGAAAAAAGTATGGATTACCGTAAACCTGCTCCTGTTTTCAGGTTACCTGCTTGCACAATCTTCACCGGTAAGCCAGATTCGTTCCTACCGACAGGAAAATGAAAAAAGGTGGGTGGATGATTTTCTTTCGTTCCTATCCATTCCCAACATTGCTTCCGTTCCTTCGGATATTCAAAGAAACACTTCCCGAATCATGGAGCTGATGAAAGCCCGTTCGATCGAACAGGTACAGCTTTTATACCCCCGTACTCCAGACGCACCGCCAGCCGTCTATGGTGAAGTAAGGGTTCCAGGCGCGACCCAGACCATCATCTTTTATGCGCATTATGATGGTCAGCCGGTTGACAGCTCACAATGGGCGAATGGGTTTCATCCTTTTCGCCCCAAACTGATTCGGGATAAGCAACTTCTTTCCGGTAATCAGATTTCACTCCCTGCGGTAAATAACTATAAAATCGATCCGGAATGGAGAATTGTAGCAAGGGGTGCTTCGGATGATAAGGGTGGCGTGATGGCCATACTCTATGCATATGAGGCGTTAAAAGCAACCGGTTTCCGACCCAATTATAATATCAAATTCTTTTTTGAGGGAGAGGAAGAAAAAGGATCCCCCCATCTGCAAGAAATCCTGGAAAGGTATCCGAATCAGCTGAAATCAGATCTATGGATCATTTGTGATGGGCCTGTTCATCAATCCGGCAGGAAACTGGTTAGTTTCGGGGTCAGGGGAGATGCGGGCATGGAGATAACCGTGTATGGAAGCAAAAGACCCCTGCATAGCGGCCACTATGGAAACTGGGCGCCCAATCCTGCCTTACAATTGAGTAAGTTATTGGCATCGATGAAAGATGATGAAGGAAAGGTGCTGGTAAAAGGGTTTTATGATAAGGTGATTCCGTTGAATCCGGCAGAAAAAAATGCGTTGAAAAAGATCCCGCCCGCAGACGAACAAATGAAAAAGGAATTGGGTTTCCTGTCAGAGGAAACTAAAGGTCTTTCCTTGCTCAATTCCCTTCTTTTACCTTCCCTGAACATCAATGGCATGAGAAGTGCGGGAGTCGGGAAATACGCAAGTAATATCATACCTGCCGAAGCAATCGCCAACCTGGATCTTCGTTTGGTTCCGGGTATAGATTATCAGGAACAGCAAGATCTGGTGGAGGCACATATCCGGAAAGAAGGTTTTTTTATTACGCGTTCTGAACCAACGGATGCAGAAAGGGCCCTTTACCCGAAAATAGCCAAAGTGATCAGGGAGAAAGGATACAATGCCCAGCGCACCTCGATGGAATTGCCCATTGCCAGAAAAGTAATCGCAGCGGTCCAGTCAACAACCCCTGATGAGGTTGTACTAATGCCTTCGTTAGGCGGAAGTCTGCCTTTGTTTCTTTTCGAGAAATATCTGTCAGCAAAAACCATTACGGTACCCATTGCCAATCATGATAACAACCAACATGCTGCAAATGAAAATATCCGTTTACAGAATTTTTGGGATGGGATCGAAACAATGGCCGCTTTGATGATGATGCATTTGTAAATTAGGAACCGATCCCATTGCTATTTAAATAATTCATTAAAAAATATTCAATACCAGATGCCTGCGCAACCTTCAATACCATCCAGTGCACACCTGGTCGTGATCGGTGGAGGCGCTGCCGGTTTTTTCTGTGCGGTAAATGCTGCACGCATGCATCCGGGATTACAGGTAACCATCCTGGAAAAATCCAATAAGCTGCTTGCCAAAGTCAGGATCAGCGGGGGCGGACGTTGCAATACGACACATGCTTTGTTTGACCTTCCGGAATTGGTAAGGAAATATCCCCGCGGCCAGCATTTTATCAAAAAAGCATTTCACTGGTTTTCTACACAGGATACCATTGACTGGTTTGCAGAAAGAGGGGTAAGGCTGCATACGGAAGCCGATGGACGCATGTTCCCTGAGACCAATCAATCTCAAACCATTATCCAGTGTCTTTTACGGGAAGCAGACAACTACCGGGTTCGTGTGTTACTGCAAACAGAAGTAACCGGAATCCTGCCCGGAAAAGAAGGAAGGTTCCGAATTCAAACTTCCAGAGATGTAAATAAACAACCGGAAGCATCCCTGCTTCAGGCAGATTATATCTGCGTTGCTTGTGGAGGATTGCCAAAATCAACCATGTTTGCCTGGTTGCAGGAACTGGGTCACAGCATTGAAGCCCCGGTCCCTTCCCTGTTTACTTTTAATATGCCGGGTCATCCGATCACGGCATTAATGGGCTTAAGCGTTGAGAGGGCAACCGTAAAAGTAACCGGCACTAAGCTGGTGGAATCCGGTCCCCTGTTGATCACACACTGGGGAATGAGCGGGCCAGTGATACTCCGACTCTCGGCCTGGGGAGCCAGGATCTTGTCAGAAAAACAATATGCTTTTGGCATACAGGTTAATTGGCTCCCCGATTACCGGGAACAGGATCTGCGCAATGATTGGGTTTCTTACCGGGACACGTATGCAGGACAAAAAATAGGCAACCGTAACCCCTTTGGTCTTCCTTCCAGATTATGGCTGTTCCTGTTACAGCTCAGCGAGATCTCACCAGATACCCGATGGGCGGAAATTACGGCGAAAAGCCAGAACCGGCTGATCGGTTACCTGACAGCTCATCCGTTTGATGTAAAGGGTAAGACCACTTTTAAGGAGGAATTTGTAACCTGTGGCGGGATACGTTTAACTGAAGTGGATCCGAACACCTTTCAAAGCAGGATAGTACCGGGTCTCTTTTTTGCAGGGGAGGTTCTGGATGTGGACGGAATCACGGGTGGCTTTAATTTCCAGCACGCCTGGACCAGTGGCTGGATTGCTGCGAAAAATATTGCTTCCCGGTAAATGCAGGACATGGATTGACGCTTATCAATGAAACAAGTGGGTTAAGATCATTTAATTCAGACGAATGAATCAAATGATCTTAACCCACCATTTTGATAAGTTGAGACCCTGCTATGAAAAGAGTTTAATTTGCCATTGCGGCATATTTTTAATACAGGTTTTTATCCTTTCTTTTTGGCAGCTGGTTTTGCCTTTTCCTTATTCGCTTTGTAGCGCATGTCGGGTGTGCCGTCTTTTTTGGTAGGTCCTGCTACGGTTTTTGCTTTTTCTTTATTTGCTTTATAGCGCATATCCGGTGTGCCGTCTTTTTTGGTCGGGGCAGCTGCCGTACTGGGTTTTGCTGCGGGTTTTGTGGCGGCGGTTTTTGCTTTTTCTGCTTTTTTTGTTTGCGCAAATGTCAGGCCTGTCATTCCCAGCATGAGCGATAAAGCTAAAAGGATCTTTTTCATACGGTATGTTTTTTGGGTGTGAAAAAGAAAGTTACTAAAGAGGTATTGGTTCTCAAACAGATACAGTATTAATTTTTGTTTAAAAGGTTATGATAGAAGGGTAAAAAGGGGGGTAATGGATACAATTTCCTGCAGATTGTCTGGAAAGCGGTATTTTCTGACCCGGTAATAGTCTTGTTTTTACAGCTAAAATTATTTAACTTATGGTCAAATCATTGTATTATGAGAAAAGTCAGCGATATCCTGAACAGAAAGGGAAACCGTGTCACCACAGTAACCGTTTCGACCACGGTCATTGAAGCACTACAGATCATGTCAAATCAGAACATAGGATCTGTTGTGGTAATGTCTGACAATACTTTTTTGGGAATCATGACTGAACGGGATTATTCCAGAAAAGTGATATTGAAGGGCAGGCATTCGAGTGATACCCCGGTAGGTGAGATCATGACCAAAGATTTTCCTCCCGTTCGCCTGACGGATTCAGTGGAAGCCTGTATGCAATTGATGTCCGATCATCATATCCGTTATCTGCCTGTCATTGAAAACGGTCAGCTGGCAGGCATTATCTCCATCAATGATGTCGTAACTGAAACCATTTCCAACCAGGAAGAAACGATATCGCATTTGCAGAATTATATCCAGTCTTAATTTTTTATTTTGGATGCTTTTCCGCCAGGGTATGGATCACTTCCCAATAAGCTTTTTTGGGCTGTAGGTTTTTATCAAAAAGCAAAGGGTAATCTTTTCTCCCTCTTACGGGGAAATTATCCAGCCAGCTGCTTCTGTCAGAGATATTCCAGAAAGTGACCCCGCTGATCTGTTTTTTATATTTTTCAAGGATGCGGAAGATGGTTTTGTAGCGCTCGATCTGGGCTGACTCTTTCTCTGCACTAAAATCAGTGGAAACATCCTCATTTCTTCTTTCTCTTGCCTGGTGTTCTTTTGGATAGACAGATATATCCAATTCGGTAACCTGGATCTGCAACCCCAGCTTTGTGAATGCCTGTATTGTGGAATCCAGCATGCCTGCTGAAGGTTCATTGACTGCCCAATGTCCCTGTAAGCCCATCCCCTGGATAGGTATGCCTTTTTTGATAAGTGATTTTATCATTTGACAGATCTTGTCCCTTTTTACCGGATTGATCACATTGTAATCGTTATAGAACAGCAGGGCCTGGGGATCTGCTTCATGGGCATATTCAAATGCTTTGGCAATGAAATCCTCGCCGCAGATGCGAAACCAGGGAGAATTGCGATAAAGTTCACCTGGCTTGTCTGAAATGGCTTCGTTCACCACATCCCAGGCATAAATGCTTCCCTTGTATCTTTTTACAACTGTTTCAATATGGTCTTTCAGTCTTTGCAGTAAAACTGTTTTTGAAACGGTATCACCTTTTTCATCTGTAAACAGCCATCTGGGTGTCTGGTTATGCCAGCATAAGTTATGTCCCCTGATTTTCAAATGATTCCTTTGGGCAAATGCGACAATACTGTCTGCATCCTTCCAGTAATATTCATTTTCTTTCGGGTGGATCGGCCCCATCTTCATGGCATTCTCTGCAGTCAGGCTCCCGAATTGTTGCAGGATGAGTCCGGCTTCATCCCTATGCAGTGATCTGGGAGATACAGCCACACCCATGGTAAAATAATTCCTGAAATAGAACTGTAAACCTTTGCTGCTGTCAATGGCCAGGCTCTCTGCCGGAGTTGAAACAATTTGTTTGCCATGAAAGGATAATCCCGTAATCATGAGCAATGCCAATGCAACCTGGATCTTTTGTAACATGGTAGTTTGATTATTTTGTTAGGTATTGAAGTAATAATACACCCGCCAAACCCAGCAGGGATATCAGGGTTTCCATTACGGTCCAGGATAAAAATGTTTGTTTCAGGCTTAGTTTAAAAAACTCCTTGAACATCCAAAATCCCGAATCATTGATATGGGAACCGAATACACTCCCCGCACCAACCGCCAACACCATCAGTTCCGGAGATACGCTTCCCGCTGTCACAAGCGGGGCAACGATTCCTGCAGCTGTGAGCCCTGCAACGGTAGCCGAGCCAAGCGTTACACGCAACAATGCCGTCAGTATCCAGGCAAACAAGAGCGGTGGCAGATGTAACTGGCTGCTGAATGAAGAAATATAGGCACCCGTACCGCTGTCGATCAAAACCTGTTTGAATACGCCTCCTGCTGTAATGATCAATAAGATCATGGCAATGCCGGAAATCGCATCCGATACCCATTGCATGATCTCGGGCATTGTCTTTTGTTGCCGGGTGCC
>JAGWTX010000032.1 GCA_028875955.1 Bacteroidota bacterium
ATCAGTGTAGAACTGATCAACATACATACCATCAAACCGCTGGATGAAGCAGCCATCATCGCTTCCTTATCCAAAACAAAATGTGCGGTAACCGTAGAAGAACATAATATCATCGGAGGATTGGGTGATGCAGTTGCTCAGGTTGCTGCCAAACACATTCCCGTTCCCATTGAATACATCGGCACCAAAGACACATTTGGTGAAAGTGGAAAGCCTACCGAATTGCTGACAAAATATGGCCTGGATACGCCCTTTATCGTGGAAGCTGCAGAAAAAGTGATGGCCAGGAAATAAACAGATATCAAGAAATAAAAAAATGCACAACATGTATGGTTGTGCATTTTTTTTGGAGACAGGCAAGGCAAACACGGTTCCTGCCGAATGCATGATCCCTATTAATTATCTTCACTGTCACCGCCATTACCCCCGCCTTTCTTAAACAGGGAGAATTTGGCATCCCCAAACTTATACGTAAAGGAAAGCCGGAAACTACGCACATTCCAGCGCCGGTATGCATCCTGGTAAAACTGTTCTGTATCATAAATGGCTCCCCATTTACGGCTGTTAAACAGGTCATCAATCGAAAAAGTCAGGGAACCCTTCTTGTCTTTCAGGAATTCCTTTTTCATGGCAAAATCCACAGATAGTTCTGCGATCCGTTTACCCTGTGGAATCACCCTGGGCGATTGGTATTCACCGATCATTTGAAAACCCAGGTTATTGAACAGGGATTTTTCCGGCGTTACAATTTTATAATTCGTGATCAGTTTGCCCCCCCAGTTAAAACCCTTGTTGCTGAGATCGGTATTATTGATTTTCGCATTCACGGTCCGGTATTGCAGATTGGCCGTAGGTGTGATATCCAGGTTCTTCCCTGCCTGCCACTGATACGTAAGTTCTGCACCATAACTATTCGTAGTGCTTGCATTGATATAGGTATTCAATATCGCATTCCTATCGATGGCTGCATTGTTCAGTTGCTGAAACTGGGCAGCGGTGATGGTATCACTGAACTGGGTGATGTCTTTCGGATTATTCCGGAAATACAGAACCGCCAGCAGGTTATTTTTATTTTTTGTCAGGCTGTAATTCAATTCAAACGTATTACTGTATTCGGGCTGCAGCTGCGGATTTCCCTGACGGATATTGGATGGGTCATTGATATCGATAAAGGGGTTCAATTCCCAGAACCTGGGACGACGAACTTTACGGGTGTAATTGAACTGGACCTCTTCATCATCATTCAGTTTTTTGGTCAGGAAAAGACTGGGGAACAAGGCATCCCAGATATTGCGGATCTTGTTGGGATATTCATACCCGAATTTAAAAGCACTGTCCAGCAACTCCCCGTCAAATTTGGATTGTTCCGCACGTAACCCCAACTGGTAGGAGAAATTGTTTTTCTTATACGAATAGGTGAAATAGGCCGCATTGATCATTTCGGCGTATTTGTAATGATTGCTCAAAGGCAGCTTAACCGACTGCCCATTGTTTAATGCATAGGCATTGTATTCACTCAGGAAATCATTGCGGTAAGAACGGATACCGGCTTCAATTTTTTCATGGTCGTTGATCGGATTGGTATAATCCGATTGAAAGGTGAACTGCGATTCGTCACTGGTTCCATTATTGGTGACCACTGATGGATTTTGATAGGTGGATCCGTCTGGTTTGAAATAGAGGTTGGTGATATCCGACTGGTTGCCGTGGTTGCCTTTGTTGTAATTCAGGTCGGCCGTGAGTTCCTGTCCGGCTTTGGGGAATTTATAAGTATAATTCAAACGTGTACTGTTTCTTACAAAATTGCCGGTACTGGGTGAATTCCGGAGACCGGTTCTGATCAGGGACCGGTTCGCATCCAGGTATTCCTGGTTCTGCACTTCATTGCTCCCGAATCTGCCTTTGGCAATATCCTGCGAGAGGGTAAGCGTATTCCGGTTATTGATAAAAAAGTCTGTCCCAAAACGAAATGAGTTGAAATTTCTGGATCGGGTATTCAGGGAATACTGGTTGAAATAATCTGTGACCTGTCCGTTCTTTTTATTCTGCCGCAAAGCCTGGCCTTTTGCATCACCACCCGATTCATTGTGACTGCCGCTCAGAAATATATTGAACTTACCCTGACGCAGGTTCAGGTTTCCGCTGGCACTGAACAAAGACGGTGTACCGCCGCTGATGGTGGTAACCCCGTTCAAACCGATGCGTTTGTTTTTCTTTAATACCACATTGATGATCCCTCCTGAACTCGACGCATCGAATTTTGCAGAGGGGTTGGTGATCAGTTCAATTTTTTCAATATGGTCGGCCGGTATCTGGTCGAGTGTCAGAATGGTGGGTCTGCCATCTATAAAAAGCTGGGGAGTGCTGTTACGCAATTCGATATTGCCATCAATATCCACCGTAACAGAAGGGATGGTTTTCATGACATCCACGGCTGTTCCACCGGTTGCCACCAGGCTTTTTTCCACGTTATAGATTTTGCGGTCGATGCCCATTTCCAAAGCGGGTTTGGAAGAGGTAACGGTCACATCAGCGAGTGCTTTGAATTCTGCTTCCAATGTTATATTACCCAGATCCATTTGAAAGGTCTTTGTCTTTTCATCCAATTTTTGGCGATCGATAAGAATGGTTTTTTCATACCGATGGTACCCCAGGGGAGAGATGATCAGATAAAAACTATCCAGTTCCGGTAAACGCTGTAAACGGAAATCGCCATTGGGTCTGCTTAACATGCCCGTAATCAGGTTATTCACAGCAGTCTTACCGACCGGGTATAACTGAACGGAAGCCGATGCAATGGGTTTGCCGCTTTGCTGATCGATAAGTTTGCCGTAAATGCTGTTCGAACTGATAGTTATAGTGGTGGTAGGCGTATTCTCGATCCTCGATGCATCTACCTGTGCCATCGCATTAGTCAAAACAAAACATGCCAGTAAAGGGGTAAAAATAAATCTCATGAGCCTATATAAATTATGAATGACAGAAAGACAGGGTAACTGATTACCCTAATAACAGTATAGTAATGGAATTGTTATGCTGATTTTCTGCGAACGGGATAATACAAATGGCAAAACAAAGACTTGAGCACAGGAATACCAAGTTTTACAGGATGAACGGTTGAATAATACCCCGTATTTTAACTTTTTGCTAAGCCCTGGCAAGATTTTTCCTTCTCGCCATTCCTGTTATGCATGAAAGACACTACTAAAAAATTTTAGTATCCGATGTTATATAGCAAGCAGATAAAATCTTACCCAGAAGTGGTAACCAAAAAAAAGGCTCCGGGAAATTCCGGAGCCTTTTCATCAAAAAGTATCGATATCGATTAGTTAAACAGATAACGTAAACCGATCTGACCCTGCCAGCGGGAGAAAGTGCTGAAATTGTCCTGATAGCTGTTTACATATGGAATCTGGTTACTTGGATTCTGGTAAAGGAATGAGTAACGGGGTTTACCTGCATTGGGATCGCCGGCTGGTGCGATACCTTCAAATTTCAGGAAGGATGTATTGCTGAATGTTTGCGCAATACCCCAGTTTTTATTCAGGAAGTTACCCAGGTTGATGATATCAAAGGTGAAACGAAGTGTATGCTTGGTCTTACCTGATTTAAAATATACATCCTGTGTAAAATTGAAATCGAGGTGTTTGAACCAGGGCAGTACTGCTGCATTTCTTTCAGCGATCTGACCACGAT
Organism: Bacteroidota bacterium; assembly: GCA_028875955.1. Classification (GTDB taxonomy): domain Bacteria; phylum Bacteroidota; class Bacteroidia; order Chitinophagales; family Chitinophagaceae; genus Sediminibacterium. Next base: position 3,697 of record JAGWTX010000032.1, read on the forward strand.
GACTGCTCAGGTAGGCATCCTGCTGAATGAAATTGTTCAGCTGATTCCACATTTGTGAAGCGGTTCTGGTATCGGTAACCGTACCACCACCCGTATTTACAGGTACCAATACGATATCAGACTGGGTTTGGGGAATGTAGATCAGGGTACTGTTACCACCTGTTCCGCCATTCAACGGATCACCGGAATAGGTATAGGATCCCACACCTGCAGGAGCGGCTTCAAATACCAGACCGATGGAACTTGCGAAATGTTTGCCATATTCTTTTCTGTAAGAAGCATAGGCGATCACACGCTGTGGCTGGTTGAAATTGGAATAACCCAACTCATCGCTGTTCAGGTCACCCATGGTAGGACGGTCTCTCCAGTTACTGGCAGCAATGGATCCACCATCATTGATGGTTTTGGATTTGCTGATGGTATAAGAAATACTGGTAGAGAAATTAGCCGTATTTCTTGACAGGGTTGCTGTTAAGAAGGAAGCATAGCCCTTGGATGAATTCGTCATCAATATCGCACTGGAAATGTTGGGATTGGTTACTGTTGCACCACCCGCACCGGACCAGATCCGGCTGGAGCTGTAACGTAGCCTGTTATCCGCACCTGCCAATGGTGTACCGGTAGAAGGCAGGTTTACATTCTGGAAATAAACCGCATTGATGTCTTTGGAATAATTGTACTCCAATGAAGCAACTATGTTACCTGGCAATTTCTTATCAACTGCCAATGTGAGTTTCATCACTTGCGGATATTTGAAATTGGCATCGGTAAACACTAAGTTATACGAAGTGTTGGCAGCGGTTGCAGCCGGACGGTAGGCATTGATATCCGGATTGAATACATAAGGCAGGCCGGTTGCAGGGTTTTTGCTTGCAAAGGAGAATGAACCAAACTGTACACCGTTGTTACTTGCCTGGTTGCTGATCCATACAAAGGGTGGAGGACCGGAGAAAAGACCAAGACCACCACGAACCTGTAAGGAATGATCACCTTTTACATCCCAGTTAAAACCAACACGGGGAGAGATCAGCAGATTGTTTCCGGGTTTCTGACCCACATCATATTTCATTCCATCTCTGAATGCCAGATCCTTTGCATACTGGTTGGAAGTGAAATCATTTTTAAACACAGGAACATCCAGACGCAGACCATAGGTCAGGGTAAAATTGTTTTTGATTCTCCATTTATCCTGCGCGAAAAATCCTAACTCGCTGGCACCGATCTTGGCGAAAGGAAAAGATCCATCCGGTGTCAGTGAATATTGTAAGCTATAGGATTTGGCATTAGCGGCACCGTTATTTACACTGTTGTAAAAATCAGTAAGTGTATTAAACTGGTAGGCTCCCGCATAGTTGGGTGCAAATCCGTTTTTGAATTTTTTGAAATAGTTCTGGGTTCCCAGTGTGATCTCATGACTGCCCTTATACAAGGTAACAATATCACTCAACTGGAAGATATCGGAATTCAACACGTTGTTATAGGTAAAGGGCTCATATCCAAAAGCGGTATAGCTCTGTCCCTGTCCATTCAGGATATCCACCAACGGGAAATCGGCACCGGAAAGACTGGCACGGTAATCACGCAAAGCGGTATATCCGATCTGCAATTTATTTGAGGCTTTGTTGCTGATACGGGTATTCAATTCTCCAATAACAATATTGAAGTTATTGTTGATACGGTATCCGCTACCACTGAAAGGCAAACCGGTATTGCTGGGTTGTCTGTTACCGTTTGGTGCTCCACTGTTACTGGCAGAAATGTCGCGGTAAGATTTCAGGTAGTTATATTTCAATGTAAATGTGCTGCTCTTGCTTACGTTCCAGTCAATTCTGGCTGTTAGCTTATCACTATAGGTATCATAAGTATAGCCCTGATAGGATCCCGGATCGTAATTGTATTTCTGCATCAACAGGTTGCGCAATGCATCCAGTGTATCGGCTACTGCCTGGGAAATCACACCGGGAATCGCGGTCTGGCCGGGTTTGCTGGCAACCAGTGTGGTGGCCGGCTGACTGATCCTTTCCTGTTCAGCGCTGACAAATATGAAAAGCTTGTTTTCAATTATGGGAGCCCCGATGGAAGCACCTCTTAATTTGTAGGTAAAGCTGGGTTTGGCGATGGTGTTATTTCTAACATTATAACCCTGTAAACCCGGAGATTTGATATAGGTATAAACAGAACCTTTCACTTCATTGGTACCACTGCGCGTCACAGAGTTCACACCGGCACCTGAGAAACCACCCTGTCTTACGTCATAAGGTGATACGTTTACCTGGATCTGCTCAATCGCATCCAGGCTGATCGGCTGTGAATTGGTTTGACCACCCAACACGCCTGATAAACCAAACGCATTGTTGAAGTTGGCACCATCCACGGTAATATTATTATACTGGCTGCTGCGTCCACCAAAGCTCAAACCATTGGAAGAAGGGGTCAGTTTTGTAAAATCCTGCAAACTTCTGTTGATGGTAGGCAGTCTTTCAATCTGGGCCCGGCTTACGATTTCCTGGCTTCCGTTATGACCGGTATTAAACACTTTGTCCTGTCTTACGGATTTTACCACTACGGATTCCAGGTTATTGCTGGAAGCTGTAATAGAAAAATCTGCTTTAAATTCCTGACCCAATACCAGGAATACATTGTTCTGCTCTTCTGTTTTATATCCGACAAAAGATACAGTGATCTGGTATGGACCACCTACTTTCAGGTTGGCCAGGTTATAACGGCCGTCTTTACGGGTCGTTGTACTGTACTTGGTACCGGAAGGCTGGTGTAAGGCAACCACCACGGCTCCCTGAACGGGGGTTGTCCCATCCATAACAATACCCTGTATGTCAGAAGTTGTCTCCTGACCATACATACAACTGAAGGCACCGAATAGGAGTACCAACAGCAGGCTTAGTTTTCTTAACATAGTTTTTAGTTTTACGGTGCGCAAATGTCACTGATATGTACATTCAACACATTCACCTCACATTAAGTAATCATTAAAAATTTTGTTAACGGGCAAAAAAATCGCTTTTTTCAGGAAATTTTAATTGGGTCGTATTATTTTTTGATTCTGATGTGGCAAATGGGAAAAGAACTAATTTGTTCTATGATTTTACGCATTGGAAACTTGCTCCCCTTTTTACTACTCCTGTCTGTCTCCACCTGGTCGCAAACCACCTACCGACCTTATATGGATGTACTTCACTATGATTTTCATGTCAGGGTTACCGATCAGAATGATAGTCTCGAAGCAACAGCCGGGATAACGGTTCAATATGTAACGGGTACGGATGCCATCGTCTTTGACCTGAAAAACCGGAATGATACGGGAAAAGGCATGCAGGTATCCGCAGTTTCTGAAAATGGCAAACCCCTGAAGTTCAGCCATATTCATGACCTGCTCCGTATTGACCTGTCCGGTACTGCTGCTGCAAAAAGTATCCATAGCTACCAGATCGAATATGGCGGCATACCGGCTGATGGACTGATCATCAGTCAGAATCAGTTTCATCGCAGGACAATTTTTGCCGACAACTGGCCTAACCGCGCCAGTTACTGGATCCCCTGTGTTGATCACCCATCCGACAAAGCCACGGTAGATTTCTGGGTTACCGCTCCCCAACATTATAAAGCCATCGCAAATGGTGATCTGCAGGAAGAAAAGCTGCTGGGTAACCAGGAAAAACTCACACACTGGTCAGAAAAAATGCCCCTGCCAACCAAAGTAATGGTGATAGGCCTGGCAGATTTTGCGGTTGATTATCCCGGGACTGTGGATGGGATTCCCGTTTCAAGCTGGATCTTTCCCGAAAATAAAAAAGCCGGTTTTTCCGACTATGCCCAGGCAACCACGATTCTCCCTTTTTTTATCAAACATATCGGGCCCTATAATTACAGCAAACTGGCCAATGTACAATCCAGGACCATATTTGGCGGAATGGAAAATGCGGGTACCATCTTCTATTATGACAAAAGCGTAACCGGCACAGGCAAAAACGAACTCCTGATGGTTCATGAGATCGCACACCAGTGGTTTGGGGATGCTGCCACCGAAACCGACTGGCCACATCTCTGGCTAAGCGAAGGGTTTGCCACAGAAATGACCCATCTGTATGTTTTGAACAAATACGGTCAATCAGAATTGGTAAAAGGCCTGGAGAAAGACCGCAAAGAAGTGATCGCTTTCACCAAAAAAAGAAAGACACCGGTGGTGGATACCACTGCCGCCAATGATATCAAAGCATTGCTGAATACCAATTCCTACCAGAAAGGTGGCTGGGTGTTAGAAATGTTGCGGCAGAAATTGGGTGATAGTCTTTTCTGGAAAGGTATTCAGGTATATTATGCCCGCTACCGGAATGCCAATGCATCAACCCCGGACCTTCAAAAGGTTTTTGAAGAAGTTTCGAACCGGAAACTGGACACATTTTTTCATCAGTGGCTGTACCGCCCGGAGAATCCGGATCTTCAAATAGAATGGCAATACCATCCCAATGAAAAACAGATGGAATTGAGCATTCAACAAAAAACAAAAGAACCCTTTCAGTTTCCCTTGGAACTGTTATTTACAGACAGTTCCGGAAAAGAAACCCTGAAAACGATTTTACTGGAGGAACCTGTCACAAAATTCCGGTTCCCTTATCAGAGCAAACCGGCAAAAGTGATAGCGGATCCGGATTGCCATTTGTTATACGAGGGCACCCTTTCTGAAAAGTTTCTGTAATAAAATGGCTGAACAGGGTTACCGGTTTGCCGATTTTAAGTTTTCCTTCAGAAAAACAAGCATGAGATTTGGACAGATATCAGGTTAATCGCCTTATGTCATCAAATCCATGAAAATGAATCAAACATCTACTTTTGTAAAAGCCGTCGCTTTCAGTTTGTTGATCACCCTTTCCTGTTCAGGATTACAGGCACAAAGGGACCGAAGACATTATTATTCGTACCCGGGCTATTACCCGGTAAGAGGACAGTCTTTCCTGCACATTCCCGGATCCTACCTGAGTATACAGTTTGGAGGAAACCCCTATTATTATTCCGGAGGTTTATTTTACCAGCCCTATGGCAGCTATTACCGGATCCTGCCACCACCCATCGGGATCCGTGTAAATGTATTACCGCGCGGATATTGGTCATTTCGCATCGGAGGCTTCCCCTATTTCTATTATAACGGCATCTTTTACCGGAAAAATAACCAGAACTATGAAGTGATCAATGCTCCGGTTGGCGCAGAAGTTCCCTCCATTCCCAGAGATGCCAAAACCGTTGTCATCGATGGAGAAAAATATTATGAATACAATGGCACTTTTTTCAAAGACCTTATAAAACCCAATGGGGAATTATGGTATACGGTTGAAGGCAAACACGGGGTTTTGAATACAGACAAAACGACTACGGAAAATACACAACCATCCATCGATCAAAAAGGGCCAGCCATCAGTGATCTGGTTGATCAGCTTCCGGCTAATGCGAAAACGGTGGTGATCAATGGGAAAAAATATTTTGTGAGCCCCGATAATGTGTATTATGAAGAAGTGATTGATGGCAAACAGGTGAGGTACCGGGTAGCAGGCAAATAATGTAAAATAAGTACAGGCAAACAGATAGTTAACCAGCCTGTACTTATTTTTATTAATAAAGCAGGGGGTGTGTGATGCATGAAACCAAAATTCCTGCCAATGCAAATTTCGGTTGTCCGGAAAAGATGTTTTCAGGCAACTGAAAAATAAGATCTGCGAACCTATGGATAAAATGTTTCGCTTTTGCAAACCGCAAAAGACAGGGACCAATCATAATGGTCTATTAACAAAACGGGGAATGGTTATTCAGGGAGCCAGTCTTTCAATCTTCCAATTACCCGTATCCGTTTTGCGGTAACGGATCCTGTCGTGTAAACGGTTACTGCGACCCTGCCAGAATTCGATTTGTTCGGGTCGTACCAGATAACCTCCCCAATGCGGTGGGCGGGGTACCGCTTCATCAGCATAACGGGTTTCGATATCCGAACTGTTTTTCTCTATGATTTCCCTGCCGGATATCACCGTACTCTGCGGAGATGCCCAGGCACCAATGCGACTGCCCCTGGGGCGTGATTGAAAATAAAGATCACTCTCCTTTTCCGGGATCTTTTCTACAGATCCTTCAATACGTACCTGACGCTCCAGTTCTTTCCAGAAAAACACCAGACAGGCATGTGGGTTTTCTTCCAGTTCCTGCCCCTTATGACTTTGGTAATTGGTAAAAAATATAAAACCGGTTGGATCATACCCCTTTAACAGTACTATCCTTGCAGAGGGCATTCCCGATTTGGTAGCGGTGGCCAGGGTCATGGCATTGACTTCTTCGATCTCGCTTTTGATGGCATCATTCCACCAAACCGTAAACTGATCCATGGGATCTGCTGAGACATCTGATTCGTTCAGCGAATGCATCTTGTAATCCTTACGAATATCTGCAATTGACAAAGCCATACCTTCCTTTTTTTGAAAAGCAAAGTTACACAGAACGAAGGGCAATTGGCATGATAAAAATCAGTAACGCTTCCCTTATTCTGTAATATGGATTTCTTTCACCTTATGCTTTCCGGAAACAAATGTATATACGGCCGGAATCACAAACAGCGTCAGGATCAGTGAGAACAAAATTCCACCCACCACCACGATCCCCAGGGGAATACGGCTGGTAGATGCCGCTCCCAAACTCAGGGCAATGGGCAATGCACCTAATGAAGTTGCAAGACTTGTCATTAGGATGGGTCTTAACCGCTGCGTGGATGCTTCGATTACCGCTTCATATTTTGGTAAGCCGAATTTTCTTTTCTGGTTGGCGAATTCCACGATCAGGATACCGTTCTTGGTAACCAGACCGATCAGCATGATCATTCCGATCTCCGAAAAGATATTCAGCGTCTGTTTAAATACATACAGACTCAGCAAAGCCCCCGCCAGCGCCAATGGCACGGTAAGCATGATGGTGAAGGGGTCCAGAAAACTTTCAAACTGGGCGGATAATACAAGATATATAAGTATCAATGCCAGTGCGAAGGCAAACAGGATATTGGATGAGCTTTCCGCATAATCTCTCGACGGACCATTCAGTGATGTCTGATAAGATTCGTCCAGCAGT